>NZ_JADPJJ010000071.1:0-158202 GCF_023073375.1 Bradyrhizobium sp. 197
GCGCGGATGGAACATGCTCGAAACATTGTCCCGATGCCCCACACAACTCATCCACAAACTCAGCGTCGCCTAACCGAGCAAACGGACCTGGGCAGTTACCGCTTCGCTCGCAATGACGGAGGTTGGGGCACGATTTCGTTCTTTCAATTTACATCGCAATTGCGGATGCACCACCACATCCTCGCGGCATCTTCCGCCCGAGTTTTGCAATCGTCTCGCCCTCCTGAAGATCAAGAAGGCGCAGGGAAGGCCGGGCGCCGGCTGGCACCCGCAATCCCGTGTGCGGATCAAACGCGCACGGGTGGATCACAGGTGACGCCGGGACATCCCGGCCTTCCTTGCCTTCGTGCTCTCCCCGGGGAGCGATGCACTATTGCCCCCGTCGCCATGCAGATGGCTGATGCGCGTGCCCGGTCGGACAGCACACATCACTACAAGACTTGACGCACAGACCCCGGGCGTCAGGACCACACGACTTCTCCGTCCGCGCGCATCCCCGCTCGCATCATCGACGGCTGGCGTGCGCTCACCGTCGAAGCCGAACCGGGACGCCGTCACGCGAGAGGTTCTGCTCACGGAATACCATCGAAGGATTCCCGCCCTGCAAAGCTCTTCGCGTCCGACGCCGTCGCGTCCATCGCATTCCACCCCTCGTTTCGTGACGGTCGCGAGAGACGCCCTCTTGTGGAAGGAACAAAGAGGGAACATGATGAAGCGATCGGAGCGCGTCAACAATAAGTTTTTAAAATCCGAAAATTCTGAAATAGAAAATTGGTAACGAATATGGTACCAAAGATCGAGATCGCGGAATACAGCATCGACGGTCGTATCCCGTTTCGGGATTGGTATGACCGGCTCGATGCGCAGGCCGCCGCAGCTGTCGCCGTGGCAATTGGACGACTTGCCGATGGAAATACCTCGAATGTCAAGTCGATCGGTGAGGGCGCGGCCGAACTGAAGATCAACCGCGGCCCCGGCTACCGGGTCTATTTCGGGTGGGACGGCAGCGTGCTGGTGATCCTCCTGGGTGGCGGCACCAAGCAGAGGCAACAGAGCGATATCAGCGTCGCGCTTCGTCGATGGCGTGACTACAAGGTGCGAAAGCGCAATGAGGGATGACCCGATGCCGTTGACCCACAGTTTTCAAGAGACCATTCGCGCGCGGGCAGAGCGCGATCCAACTTTCCGCGAGGCGCTGTTTCAGGAGGCGATGCAGACCCTGTTGCAGGGGGACACCGATTACGGTCGCACCGCGCTGCGGACTTACATCAATGCCACCATCGGTTTCGAACGATTGAGCAAGGTGCTTGATCGTCCGCAGAAGAGCCTGATGCGGATGTTCGGGCCCGGCGGAAACCCAACAATGGGCAACTTGGTGGCGGTGATCCGCGCGCTTCAGGAGGAGACCGGCGTGCATCTGGAGATACGCGCAGTCATGGATGTGGCGTGATGTGCACGCTCTCGCCTCCATCGTTGCGAGGAGCCCTTCGCGACGAAAGCAATCCAGAATCTTTCCGCGGACGCTCTGAATTGCTTCGCCGCGCCCGCAATGACGGAGTTTGGGGCGCCGGTGTCGCTACAATTTCTCGCCTCTGACTTGCTTCTTGCGGCCGCAACCATGCCAAAATAGATGCGGCCCTCGCCAGGGGAGCTAGCGAGGGCCGCGTCGTACATCGTCGTTCGCGCCTAGGTTCACGAACAAGATGTGGGAGCTCGGGAGAAGACTAGAAGGGCAGCAGCACGTCCATGACTTGTTGGCCGTAGCGTGGTTGCTGCACGTCCATGATCTGGCCGCGGCCGCCGTATGCGATGCGGGCCTGCGCGATCTTGCTGGAATCGATGGTGTTGTCGCTCTGGATGTCTTCGGGGCGGACGATGCCGGCGACGATGAGCTCGCGAATCTCGTAGTTGACGCGGATCTCCTGCTTGCCTTCGACCACGAGATTGCCGTTCGGCAGCACCTGGGTGACGACCGCTGCGACGTTGGTCTGCAATGCTTCCTGGCGGTTGACCGAGCCCTTGCCATCGGCGGAGGATGTCGAGTCGGTGGTGAGAAGCCGACCCGGCAGGATCTTGAGTGGCTGCGTGACCGTCTGGCTGCCGATAAAATCGGTAATTCCCGAGTCTTCCTTGGAGGTGCGGCTGCGCTGGGTCTCGTTGGAGAGGTTGGCCTTGTCGGTGATGTTCACGGTGACGGTCAGGAGGTCGCCGACATGGGTCGCGCGCTGGTCTTTGAAGAAGGCTCGGCTGCCGTTGCGCCACAGCGAGTTCGGATTGTAGGAGGCGACTTCCGGCTTCGGCATCGGCATCTGCACCGGCTTGTAGCCGGGCTGCGTCGTCGGATTTTCGATCGCCGCGAGCTTCGGCTGCTCGCCGATCTGCGACAGGCGGTCGATCGAGGAGCAGCCGCTCGCCAGCGCGCAAGTCGCCAGCAGCAGGGCAGTAATCGCGATGCGACGAGGACGGGAAGCCGAACTGAAACTGGACATGACTTACTCTGACTTGGCTGGAGCTTGCGAGACGCGAACTGGCGGGATCTGGGCTTGTGCGATCTGGGCCGGGGACGCCGGGGTCTGGACCAGGCTCTGGGCGAGGGCTGCGGCCGTGGGGGCGGGCGTTTCGTCACGCTTGAGCGATGAGGTTTGCTCGACCGCGGCCGGCATCGGCGCGGCCTGGCTGGCGCCCTGGACCGTCACCTGGCCGCGGGCCGTGACCACGCCTGTGAGCGTGCGCTTGGTCTGCAGGTTGAGCACGCTGATGATGTCGCCCTCGGCGCCGCTCTCGATCGCCTTGCCGCGCGTGGTGAGATAGATCCCGGGGACCTGGTAGATGACGGTGACGTTCTGGTCGCGCTGCACGAATTCCGGCTTGACGATATCGGCGACGCGGATCGGCATCCCCGCCCGCATCGGTCGGCGGAGCTGCATGCCGAGCGTCCGATCGCGCGAGGCGGCCTCACCGGTGACCTCGGCCTTCGGCCGGCGTTCCACGGCGACGTCGGAGGACTTCAGGAGATCGGCGCGGTCGATGTCGCGCGTCAGCACGGCCACTTCCACCGTTTCGATCGCATTGCCGGTAAAGCGCAGCTTGGTCGGCGCCGGATTGTTGTCGTTGTTGATCTCGAAGGCGATGTCGAAGCGGCCGCTGCGGGCGTCATAGCGGGTTGCGACCGGCTGCAGCGCGCCGGTGTTAGAGGCATCCAGCCGCATGTCGGCGACACCGCGGTCGAACGTCACGGTGATGTTGGCGGCATCGCCAAGTCCGAAGCGGCGCTCGAGCGCCGAGGCGACCGCGGTTTCGAGGTCCTTGTTCACCAGCGTGCGGGCGAGACGGGTAACCTGGACCTCCTTGATGTCGCCGGTCATCACGCCGATCACCTGCTTTGCACGGAGCACGCTCAGGACGTGGGCGACCGGCAGCGCGCCGGTGGTGCCGAGATCGGGCGAGCGGTAGACCGGGATCAGCGCGGCGGATCCGGCATTGTCGATGAGATCGCCGACCCGCACCACGTCCGAGGTCACGGAGATGCTCGCGCGCAGCGTCGGCGTTGCGATGAAATCGTCGGCGGCCCGTGCAGGCAGCGCCAGCACGAGGAGAGCGGAGATCGTGGCGAGGGTGGTGCGGATCATGGTCATCACCTCAGCGGAACAGCGCCGTGGTCGATTGCATCATCTGGTCGGCGGCGCTGATCACCTTGGCGTTCATCTCGTAGGCGCGCTGGGCGGCGATCAGGTCGCTCATTTCCGAGACGACGTCGACATTGGCCTGCTCGAGGCTGCTCTGGGTGATGTTGCCGAAACCCTCGGCCGTCGCTGTGCCGTCCTGCGGCGGGCCGGAGGAGGGCGTCTCGGTGAACTGATTGTTGCCGACCGGCTGGAGGCCCGCCTTGTTGATGAATCGGGTCAGGCCGATCTGGCCCTGGACCGCCGAGGTCGACGAACCCGGCAGCGTCACCGAGACCTGGCCCTGCACGTTGATGGTGAGGCCCGAGGCGTTGTTCGGGATCGTGATCGTCGGCTGCACCGGGTTGCCCTGTGCGGTGACGATGCGCCCCTGATTGTCCATCTGGAAGGTGCCGTCGCGGGTGTACTGGTAGCTGCCGTCGGGCATCAGGATCTTGAAGAAACCTTCGCCCGTGATGGCCATGTCGAGGTCGTTGCCGGTCTGCGACAGCGTGCCCTGGGTCATGCTGCGCGGCGTACCGACGGTCTTGACGCCGCCGCCGATGTCGACGCCGACCGGCAGGATGGTGCCCTGGTCGGACGACTGGGCGCCGACGCGGCGGACGTGTTCGTAGATCAGGTCCTGGAACGCCGCGGTCTGCTTCTTGAAGCCGGTGGTGCGCAAGTTCGCGATGTTGTTGGAGATCACCTGAACGTTGAGTTCCTGTGCCGCCATTCCGGTCGCTGCGGTGTGAAGCGCCTGCATGTCAGTTCTCCCTCAATCAAGCCGGAACGTCGGCGAGTTTCTCGATCGCCGATTTGTGCATGTCACTCTGCTGCTGGAGCAGGTTGGCGATGGCAGTGTAGCTGCGCATGACTTCGACCATGCGGCTCATCTCACCGACCGAGTTCACGTTCGACTTCTCGACGTAGCCCTGCTGCACGGTCGACTTGGTGTCGGCCTGCGCGGTCGCGGAGCCGGCGCTGTAAAGGTTGGCGCCGAGCTTGGTCAGCTTGGCCGGGTCGTCGAACGCGGCCATGCGGATCTTGCCGCGGATCGAGTCGTTCTTGGCCGTGCCCTCAAGCACTGTGACGGTGCCGTCGGGGGCGACGTTGATGTCGTGGTCGGTCGGCTGGAAGGTGATCGGGCCGCCGGTGCCGAGCACGAGGTTGCCGTCGGAGGTGACGAGCTGGCCGGTGCTGTTGAGCGAGAATTTGCCGTCGCGGGTGTAGCGCTCGGCGCCATTGGCCTGCACCGCGAAATAGGCGTCGCCGCTGATCGCCATGTCGAGCGGATTCTTAGTCGGCTCCATCGGCCCCTGGCTGACGTCGCGGAAGGTGCCGCGGTCCTGCACATAGGAGACCCGGCGGTCGGAGCCGGCGAAATTGTCCTCACGCGCGTTCGAGTTGAGGTACTCCTCGAACAACGAATGGTCGGCCTTGAAGCCGTTGGTATTGGCGTTGGCGACGTTGTTGGCGACGACATCCATCTGCCGTTCCAACGTCATCTGCCGTGACAAGCCGATCAGAAGCGCGTTCTGCATCGGAAATCTCCCCTGAGTGAGATCCGCCAGCTCGCTCTCCCAAGCGCCTTGGCCGATCCCGTGAACGAGACCTCGGGTTCTCCCAAACCTTAGGTCTCGGCCCTTTCTTAGCGAAAGTCGTGCCAACCGGGAAAATTACGTAAATTCAATCGTTTATCTATTTTCTGAGGGCGCGGGGAGGCGGCAGAAAGGAACTGTTAGCCATGTTTGCCCGGCAGATTTTTCCTAGTGGGAGCCCAATCGAAAGGTTCCGTTAACCATTATTACCGTAGCGTTTGCACATAAGAGGAGCGCACTGCGCTGGGGCATTTGTATCGCGTCACTGTCTGCCAGGAGCTTCGCTCTTTCGATGCCTTTGAGAAATGAACGAGCGCGGCGATCATGGCAGAGAATGAAGCGGAAGGCGGTTCAGGCGCGGAAGCCGCTCCACCGAAGAACAAGCTCAAGATCATCGTCATGGCCGTGGGCCTGCTCGCGGTCCTCGGCGGCGGTGCCGCGACCTGGTTCTTCTTTTTCCGTCACGGCGACGACGAGCATCACGCCGAGGCGGCGCCCCCGCCGAAGCCGCCGGCTTTCGTCGACGTTCCCGACATCATGGTCAACCTCGCCGGTGCGCCGGGCGAGCGCGTGCAATATCTGAAGCTCAAGATCGTGCTGGAGCTGAAGGAAGAGAAGCAGATCGAGGCGATCAAGCCGACGATGCCGCGCATCACCGACATCTTCCAGACCTATGTGCGCGAGCTGCGCTCCTCCGACCTCAATGGCTCCGCCGGCGTCTTCCGTCTCAAGGAAGAGCTGACCAAGCGCGTCAACGCGGCGGTAGCCCCGGTCCAGGTCAGCGCGGTGCTGTTCAAGGAAGTCGTGATCCAGTGAGCATGACGGTCTAGGGATCATGGCAGGCACCGACCAACCGGACCAGGATGCAATTGCCGCCCAATGGGAGGCCTCGCTCGATTCCGAGGATCCCGCCGAGGCCGCGAAGGCTGCTGCCGAAAACGAACTATCCGAGACCATGGCCCTGCAATGGGCGGCCATGGTCGAGGACGGCAGCCGCGATCTCGGCGCCGGCAAGAATTCCGGCGAGCGGGTGCTGTCGCAGGAGGAGATCGACAACCTCCTCGGCTTCACAGCCGGCGACGTCACACTCGACGATCATTCCGGCATTCGCGCCATCATCGATTCGGCGATGGTCTCCTACGAGCGTCTGCCGATGCTCGAAATCGTCTTCGACCGCCTGGTGCGGTTGCTGACGACATCCTTGCGCAATTTCACCTCCGACAACGTCGAAGTCTCGCTCGACCGCATCACCTCGGTGCGCTTCGGCGACTACATGAACTCGATCCCGCTGCCCGCCGTCCTCACCGTCTTCAAGGCCGAGGAGTGGGACAATTTCGGCATGGCGGTGGTCGATTCCAGCCTGATCTACTCGATGATCGACGTGCTGCTCGGCGGCCGCCGCGGCTCGAGCCAGCTCCGCATCGAGGGCCGGCCCTACACCACGATCGAGACAGAGTTGGTCAAGCGGCTGGTCGAGGTGGTCATGGCCGATGCCGAACAGGCGTTCCGGCCGCTGTCGCCGGTGACCTTCACGATCGACCGGCTCGAGACCAATCCGCGTTTCGCCGCGATCAGCCGGCCTGCCAACGCCGCGATCCTGGTGCGCCTGCGCATCGACATGGAAGATCGCGGCGGCAACATCGAGCTCTTGCTGCCCTACGCGACCATCGAGCCGATCCGGGGCGTCCTGCTCCAGATGTTCATGGGCGAAAAGTTCGGCCGCGACCAGGTCTGGGAAGGCCATTTCGCCACCGAGATCGTCCAGGCCGAGATCTCCGTCGACGCCGTGCTCTACGAAGCCGACATTCCGCTCAAGCAGCTGATGCGGCTGAAGGTCGGCGACACACTGCCGCTGGACATGCGCGCGGATGCCAACGTCACTGTTCGCTGCGGCGACGTCACGATCACCGAAGGACGCATGGGCCGGGTCGGCGATCGCGTCGCGATTCGGGTGACGAAACCCCTGCGCAAGCCAAGTACGACACTTGCGATGTTCGAAAAGGTCGACGAGCAGAACAAGATGATGGAGGCCCCATGAACCACTCCCTGGGAATGGCGATCGAGACGCTGGTGGCTATCCTGCTGATGCTGACCATCTTCTACTGCGTGATGCTCAACAAGCGGCTGACGCGGCTGAAGGCGGACGAGCATTCGCTGAAGGCGGTCATCGGCGAGCTGATCACCGCAACCGAGATCGCCGAGCGCGCGATCGGCGGGCTGAAGCTCGCCGTGCGCGACGTCAACGAGAACCTCGGCAGCCAGCTTGTGGCGGCGACGCAGATGTCCGAACAGCTCTACAAGCAGCTCGGTGAAGCCGACAACGTGGTACGGCGCCTGTCCAAGATCGCGATCGCCGCGCGTCCCATGACGAACCCGGATATGGTCGCCGCGCCCGCAGCCAAGCCCTCGTCGGCGAAGGCGGTGGCGGCTGCGGCCGAAGCCTTCTCCGAGCGCCGACGGTCCAACGGTCTTGCCGCATAAAGTCAGGGTATGAAGTCCTTTCGCAACATCCGCGTCATCCCGATCGTGCTGGTTGCCGTCGCTGGCCTCGCCACGCTGAAGGTCGCGGGCCTCGTGCTCAATGGCGGCTATGTCTTCGACTACAAGCCGAACCAGGTCAAAAAATCCTGGGCGCAGGAGAATCTGAACTTTCCGAGCAGCCGCGAGGACCCCGACATTACGGGCTCGACCCACGGCGCGCCGAAGCCGGCCGCGCCCGAGACCAAGCCCGAAGGCACCGTGGTCAAGGTGGAGGAAGCCCAGCCGCAGATCTCGGCCTCGGAGCGCGCAATCCTGGAACGCTTGCAGTCGCGCCGCCAGGAAATCGAGGCCCGCCAGCGCGAGATCGACATCCGCGAGAGCCTGTTGAAATCCGCCGAGAAGCGCATCGAAAACAAGGTCGAGGAGATGAAGGCGGTGGAAACCCGCATCTCCGCGACCCAGGCCGAGCAGAAGGCCGCCGAAGCCCAGCGCATGAAGAGCCTCGTGACCATGTATGAGGGCATGAAGCCCAAGGATGCCGCGCGCGTGTTCGACCGCCTGGAGATGGGCGTGCTGATCGAGATCGCCTCGCAGATCGCGCCGCGAAAGATGTCGGACATCATGGGACTGATGTCGCCAGAGGCCGCCGAGCGGCTGACGGTCGAGATGGCCCGCCGGGCCAACGGCGGCGGCGATCAGTCCGCCTCGGCCGGCGATCTGCCCAAGATCGACGGCAAGCCGACGCAAAAGCCGAATTGAGGGCTCAAGAGGCGCGGCAACCTGCGCGTCGTCGCGCGGCCGTTCGGCCAGCACGCGGCTAGACGCCTTGCGTGTCTAGCTTGCGTGCCGCTGTTGAACCCTGCGACCGGCCGAGCTCAACGGTTTCTCGACGGGAAGGAGGGTCTCGCAGTGCTGCTTGATCAGCGCAGCCTTCGTCATTCGAGTCACGAGATGCAAGGTGCTGTGGCAGCAGGAGCACTCGTATACCTTGAGGGCATAGCCCCGCGCGATTGGAAAGACGGCTACGACCGTTCTTGTCCGGCTGCATACAATGCAGTTGGCTTCTCCGCTCATTGATTGCCCCCCAAAAGTCGACCAATCGAATTCGCATCGCCGTGATCACATTGATTCAGAGTCGTTGATGGACCGCAACACCTTTGGGGTTGTGCGCGCATAATCGGCAACCAAGCACACAGATCAAACACGCCTGGGAGTGGGGTGATCGCCGCGAGTTGACTTTCTTGCCGCACGGAGCGATGCGACTCGCGTTGCGGATGCAGCCGAAGCAAGCGGCATCTTCTGAGGCTGCGATGAGTTGACGCGCACAAATGTGAAGTGGGGTACAGTGGCGCTGAAGCGTTCGTCCTAGGCTTCCGCCATTCGCAATCAGCAGCGCGGGAGGAAGCTATGAATTACTCGTCCGTAGCAGAACGCGCAATCGAAGCCGTCAATCGGCTGCTCATCGCCGCGATGACGTTCGCATGGACGTCCGCGCTAGACCATCAGCATGCATGGCCGCCGCAAGAGGAAGAAGACGACTCTGATGACGCTTGTCTCGAGCGGGAGCACTCCTCGGCGCCGGATTGCGCGGGAAAGCAACACTGAAGGCGTGATTGGCGTCGCCGGTCGACGCCAATCGCGGGCCTCGAGGTGCGGGCGACGGCCGGATGTTAACACCTCCCTAACCACTTGCTCTCCAAATTCGCAAGGGCGAACGCTTCAGCCCGCATCCAGGGCGTCGCGACACGCTGCGCCGGATCAGTCGTCATTACAGCATTAACAAGTCCTTAATTGGCAAAACCTACAGTCGATGGCACGGGCCGGCGCCAGTGCCGGCATGGACCGTCGAATCGGAAGAAATACTGCCAATGGCGCGAGAGGCTGCCGCTGGATTTGTGTCGCGAGCCCGCGCTTTGGCGCGGGGGCTGTCGCGTCACGTCCGCGTGGCGCCGCTGCTGGCTGCGAGCCTCCTGATCGGCTTCAACGCACCGTCGCGGGCGGCCGATGTCGTCAGGGGCGAGGCGACTTTCTCGGCCGCGGGCGGCTTTGCCCGTCTCGTGATCAAGCTCGGCGAGGACGTCTCCTCCGAGGTGACGACGGCCGGTTCCATTCTCGTTATCCGCTTCGACCGGACGGTCGATGTTCCCGTCGATCGCGTCCCGGAAGGCGCGCCCGACTACGTCAACTCCGCCCGCCGCGATCCCGACGGCGGCGCCATCCGCCTGTCGCTGGCGCGGCGCGTCACCGTCAACACCATGAATGCCGGCGAACGCACCTTCATCGACCTCTTGCCGGAGGGTTGGAAGGGACCGCCGCCGAGCCTGCCCATGGACGTGGTCAAGGAACTCGCCGAGCGCGCGCGCGTCGCCGAACGGGCCCTGCGCGCTCAGCGCGCCGCGGCCGAGAGCAAGAAGCGTCCGCAGATCCGCGTGCGCGCCTCGGTGCAGCCGACCTTCGTCCGTTTCGTGTTCGAGATGCCCGACGGCGTGGGCGTGTCCTCCGTGCTCAACGAGCAGAAGCTGACGCTCGCCTTCAACGCCAACCTCAATTTCGATCTGGCGGACGCGGTCGTCGCAGCGCCGCCGAACGTCGCCTCGATCAAGCAGAAGGCCGACATCGACCAGACCAGTGTCGAGATCGCGCTGATCGGCGATTCCGACGTGCATTCATTCCGCGACGACAAGAACTACGTCGTCGACATTTCCTTCCAGCCGGACAAGGGCAAGATCGCCGCGACGGCCGAGGCCGCGATCGCGCAGGCCAGGCCTGCCGCCCACGGACCTGCGCCTGCGCCTGAAAAGCCGGCGGCCGAGAAGCCGAAGGACGCCCATCGCGAGATCGCACCGCCGACGTCCGAGGCGATCGCGCGCGAAGCCAAGATCGATGTCAAGCCCGAGGTGAAGCCGGAAGCGCCGCCCGCCATGCCGCCCGTTGAAGCACCGAAATCGGCGCCGGCTCCCGCGGCCGAAGCGGCGGACGCTGCGCCTGCCAGGCCCGTCATGGCCGAAGCGCCCAAAGAGGTCGTGAAGGAAGCCGCCAAGGAGACTGCGAAGGATCCGGTCAAGGAAGCCGTCAAGGCTGCGCCGGCAGAGGCGCCTGCCGCGCCGCAGCCCACTGTTGCCAGCGTCGATGCCCGCCGCGACAGCGACGGCCTGCGCGTGACTTTCCCACTTCAGGTCGCAACGCCTGCGGCGGCGTTCCGACGTGGCGACACTGTCTGGCTGGTGTTCGATACGCCGAAGCCGATCGACGTCGAAGCGATCCGCACCAAGGGCGGTGCGATGATCGGCGACGTCGGCCGCATCCCGCTCGACAAGGGACAGGCGGTGCGTATCCGTCTCACCCGGCCGCTGGTCTATTCGCTGACGAGCGAGGAGGTCGGCAAGGAGACCAACTGGCTCCTGACCCTCGCCGACAAGATCCAGGCGACGCCGCTGCCGCTGATGATGTCGCGCAACATCACCGACCCCGCGCTTGCCAACATCGCGATCCCCTTCGCCAATCCGGGCCTTCTGCACAAGCTCACCGATCCCGACGCCGGCGACACGCTCTATGTCGTCACCGCGCAACGTCCGGTGCGCGGCTTCATCAAGCGGCAGGACCTGGTCGATCTCGCGTTACTGGAATCCGCGCACGGCATCGCGATCCGACCGAATTCCGACGAGGTCGCCGTCGAGGTCGGGGCGGACAAGGTCATCCTCGGCAAGAAGGGCGGGCTGACGCTGTCGCCGGTCGACATCTCGGCCGAGCGCGCCCCGACCGCAGTGCGGCCGATCTTCAACCCCGAAGGCTGGCGCAAGGGCCAGTCGGAAAACTTCATAGCGCGCCAGAACGACCTGATCACGGCGATCTCCATCGTCGAACCGGCGCTGCGTTCGCTGCCGCGGCTCGACCTCGCGCAATTCTACATGTCGCGCGCGATGTATCACGAGGCCAAGGCCGTCACCGAATTGATGCTGGCTGATCCTCTCAACAAGGAGGAGAGCGGTGCGCTGATCATGCATGCGGTCGCAAGCATCCTGATCGGCAGGCCGGCGCAGGGCCTCAAGGACCTCGCCAACCCCGTCATCGGCAACAGCCACGATTCCCAGCTCTGGAAGGCGCTCGCCTATGCGCGTCAGGGCAAATGGGCCGATGCGCGGGAGAAATTCAAGAACGTCGAATTCGCCATCGCCTCGCTGCCGCTCGACATCCAGCGCATCGTGACGATGGAGGCGATGCGCGCTTCGCTCGAGGTGAAGGACTATGCCGGCGCCTCCAAGCGCCGCAGCGAGCTCGAGGTGGTCGGCGTCCCGCCCGAGGCCGCTCCCGGCTTCGCCGTGCTGCGCGGCCGGCTCGCCGAGGCGCTCGGCCACGACAAGGACGCGCTCGACGACTACAAGTTCGCAGTCGGCTCGACCGACCGGCCGGCCGCGGCCGAGGCCAAGCAGCTCGAGGTCGCGCTGCGACAGAAGCGCGACGAGATCAGCAAGGAGGACGCGCTGCGCGAGCTCGAGACGCTCTCGATGACCTGGCGCGGCGACTCCACCGAGGTCAAGACGCTTCAGATGCTGTCGCAGATCTATTCGGAGAGCGGGCGCTACCGGGACGCGCTCACCGCGGCGCGTACCGCGACGAAGCTGCAGCCGAACGCGGAAGCCTCGCGGCAGGCGCAGGACCTCGCCTCCGACCTGTTCACGCAGATCTTCCTGGGGCCCAAGGGCGACGAGCTGCCGCCGGTCGAAGCGCTCGGGATGTTCTACGAGTTCCGCGAGCTGACGCCGATCGGCCGCCGCGGCGACGAACTGATCCGACGCCTCGCCGACCGTCTCGCCTCGATCGATCTGCTCGACCAGGCCGCCGAGCTCCTGCAATACCAGGTCGACCACCGCCTCGAAGGCGCGGCGCGTGCACAAGTTGCCGCGCGCCTCTCCATGATCTATCTCGCCAACCGCAGACCCGACATGGCGATTACGGCGCTGCGCGCGAGCCGCATCAGCGACCTCTCCGGCGAGCTCAGGCAGCAGCGCCTGCTGCTGGAGGCGCGCGCGCAGAGCGACGTCGGCCGCCACGATCTCGCGCTCGACATCGTCTCCAACGTCTCGGGACGCGAAGTGCTGCGCTTGCGCTCCGACATCTTCTGGGCCGCGCGGCGCTGGCGTGAATCCGCCGAGCAGATCGAGCTCTACTACGGCGAGCGTTTCCGTGACTTCAAGCCGCTCAACACGGTGGAGAAAAGCGACATCATTCGCGCTGCCGTCGGTTATGCGCTGGCTGACGACTCGATCGGCGTGTCGCGCTTCCGCGAGAAATACGCGCCGCTGATGAGCGAGAGTGCCGATCGGCTCGCCTTCGACATCGCGAGCAAGCCGTCCGGCGCCTCCAGCGCCGAATTCGCGGAGATCGCCAAGCTGGCTGCCAGCGTCGACACGCTCGACGGCTTCCTGCGCGAGATGAAGCAGCGCTTCCCCGACGCCACCGCCCGCGCGCCGGCCTCGCCGCAGGCCAAGGACGAGTCCGACCACACCGGCTCGCTGCCCACGATCCCCGTCGTGCGGCAGATCAAGATGACGCGTTAGGAACCCCGCTACCCTCTCGACAGGTGCCGCGCGAAGCGGCAACCTTCGCGGGCATGCCGGCGGTGGAGATTACCCCCCGTAGCTCTGCACAAGGCTTCCCGCTACCAGCGACCAGCCGTCGACCAGCACGAAGAAGATCAGCTTGAACGGCAGCGAGATGGTTGCCGGCGGCAGCATCATCATGCCCATCGACATCAGCACGGAGGCGACGACGAGGTCGATGATCAGGAAGGGGAGGAACAGCAGGAAGCCGATCTCGAAGGCGCGCTTCAGCTCGGAGATCATGAAGGCGGGGACCAGGATGCGTAAGCCGAGTTCGTCGGGGGTGGCGGGTGGCGGCTCGCCGGAGAGATCCAGGAACAGCTTGAGGTCCTTCTCGCGCACGTTCTTCTGCATGAAGCCGCGCAGGGGAACGGAGGCGCGCTGAAGCGCGTCCTCGACGCTGAGCTGATTGGCGACGAGCGGGCGGATGCCCTCGTCGTAGGATTTCTGCAACACCGGTCCCATCACGAAGAAGGTAAGGAACATCGCCAGCGCGATGATCACCGAGTTCGGCGGAGCGGTCGCCGTGCCCATCGCGGTGCGCAGCAGCGACAGCACGACCACGATGCGCGTGAACGACGTCATCATGATCAGGATCGACGGTGCGATCGACAGCACCGTCAGCAGCGCGATCAGCTGAATCGCACGCTCGGTGACGCCGCCGCCGCCCGGACTGCCGCCGAGATTGATGCTGATGTCCTGCGCATGCGCCGGCATCGCGAGCGATGCCGCGCCGATCAGGACAGAAAGAAAAACAACTCTACGCGGGAGGGCCGGCAGCCTCACGAAGACGGCTTTGGACGGCCAAGCAGCGAGGCCATTTCGTCTTCGAGATTTTCAAAGCTGGTCTTTTCCGGGGGCGGCTTTACGGGTGAGGCCGGTGGTGCCGGCGGTTCGCTGCGGGCCGCACGCGGGGACTCCGGCGCGACCGGAGGGGCAACCGTCTCGCCGGCAGGGCGGCGCAGCGCAGCTTCGAGCCGCTGCGCCATCTCGGCGAGATTCTGCTCGGCGCTCGATGGCGCCGCAGGAGCGGGCGCCGGCGGCGGAACGGGCGGAGCCTGCGGCACAGGCGGAGGAGGCGGCGGCGCGGCTGCGCGCTCGGGAGGCACCTTCACGGGCTCGCTCTGGCGCGGCGGACGCGGCATCAGAGGGGGTTCGTTGCGGGCAACGCGCGGCGGAATAGGTTCGGGACGCAGCTCGCGCTCGGGGCGCGGCGCGAGCGGCTCGGACATGAAGCCGCCCCGCGGCGGCTCGTTGCGGCGTTCGGCCATGGCGGGAGCGGGCCGGCGCACTTCGTCGGCGAAGGACGGGCGCGCGGGCCGCGGCGGCGGCTCGGGCATCTGCGGTTCGGGATGATCGAGCAGTTCGGGCCGCGGTGCTTCGTCGGCCCAGCCGCTGGTATCAGGCATTGGCGCAAGACGCGGCGGCTCGGCGGCATTGGGACGCTGCGGGAGCTGGTCGCGGCCGGGCGCTGCGCGCACGATGTTGGGCTCGACGACGATGTCGGTGGGGCCGCCGATCATCAGCAGATGCTCGACATTGTCACGCCGGACCAGCACGAGGCGGCGGCGGCCGTCGACCGCGGCGGCATCGATCACGGCGAGCCGGGGCATGCGGCCGCGCTGGGTGTTGGCGCCGAGCCGGCTGGTGGCGAATCGGCGAACCAGCCATGCAGCGACGCCGATCAACGCCAGAACGACGATGAACGCGACGATGAAGGTGATAGGGCTGCCTTGCATACTTGTCCCCGACAAATGGCGCTTCTCTCGTGCCCGTGGTCAGATGCGCCAACCACCGGCATACGATGCCCCAAACTGCGATTTCTTAACGTCCCACGGCAAGTTTTGCCGTCCCCAACTCTTAATAACCTATGAATCGCTCGATCCAAAACGACTTCTTGGCCTGTGCACGCGCCGCCAAGGGGTTGGGTTAATGCCGTTTTGGAAGGCGTAGAATCACGGGGGCGCGCATTCGTGTTCCGGCGGGGGACATCTGCCTGTGACGTCCTTAACCAGCTGTTAACCATACACGCGGCAAATTCTGCCTAGCTTCGGACTTGGTCCGTGAGGCGGAAGGAGCCGCAACGATGTCCATCAACGATCTTCCGGTGCTGTCGGCGCTTCGCACCAAGATGCAATGGCACCAGGAGCGCCAGCGCGTCCTGTCCGAAAACGTCTCCAATTCCGACACGCCCAAATTCCGGCCACGCGACCTGGTCGAGCCGAAACTGGACAAGGCCGGCGCCGTCACGGGTTCGATGGGCCCCCTGGCGCTCACCCGCACCAGCGGTTCCCACATCGCGCCATCAGGCGGGGCCTCCGGATTCGACCAGAACAAGAATGCGGGTTTTGAGACCCGTCCCGCGGGCAACGCCGTCAATCTCGAAGAGGAGATGATGAAGGCCGCCAGCAACCAGATGGATTATGCGGCGGCGACCTCGCTCTATTCGAAGAGCCTGCATCTGCTCAAGACCGCGATCGGCAAAGGCTAGAGCATGATCCGGAAAAGTGCGCAGCGGTTTTCCGACCAGATCATGCTCAAAAAAGAGAGCTAGAGGAAGCGCATCATGGCGAATGACAGCAGCGACTTTGCCCGCTCGATGGCGATCGCGACCTCCGGCCTGCGGGCGCAGGCTGGGCGCATGCGGGTGATCTCGGAGAACATCGCGAACGCGGATTCGACGTCGCAGAGTGCCGGCGGCGATCCCTACCGGCGCAAGGTGCCGACTTTCTCCTCCGCGCTCGACCGCACGCTCGACGCGCAGGTCGTCACCCTCGGCCGGATCAAGCCCGACCAGTCGAACTTCCGCACCAAATACGAGCCGAACAATCCGGCGGCGGATGCGACCGGCAACGTCAAATATCCCAACGTGAACTCGGTGGTCGAGATGACCGACATGCGCGACGCGCAGCGGTCCTACGAGGCCAATCTCAACATCATCAGTGCGACGCGCCGGATGATCCAGCGCACCCTCGACATCCTCAAGAGCTGAACAGGACATTTGAGCCATGGCAACACCGACAATTGCCGCCAACGCCTATGCAAACCTCGCCCGCGTGCTGGAGAACAGCGGTGCCGGCAAGGGCAGCGAGCCGAGCGGGCAGTCCTTTGCCTCGCTTCTGAAAGACACCGTCGGCAGCGTCCTGGAGTCCGGCCGCAAATCCGATGCGCAGACGGTGGCGATGGCCGCCGGCAAGGCCAACGTGATGGACGTGGTGACGGCGGTCGCGGACACCGACGTCGCGGTGTCCACGCTGGTCTCCGTCCGCGACCGTGTGATCGCGGCCTATGAAGACATCATGAAGATGCCGATCTGATTTCGACCTCCGTCGTCATTGCGAATCTTTCCAGGGCGGCAGCCTGGATTGCTTCGCTGCGCTCGCAATGACGGGGAGCGGGCGTTCGATCACCGCGGGGCGCGGAGATGAGACTTGAACAAAGGAAGTTTGCAATGACCGGACCGGAAACCCTCGACGTCGCGCGTGATGCGATCTGGACCATCGTGATCGTGTCGTCGCCCCTGATGATCGTGGGGCTCGTGGTCGGCGTCGTCGTGTCGCTGTTCCAGGCGCTGACGCAGATCCAGGAGCAGACGCTGATCTACGTGCCGAAGATTTTGGCGATCTTTGCCACAATGCTGCTGGCGCTGCCGTTCATGGCCGACGCACTGCATTCCCACATGCTGCGGATATCGTCGCGAATCATCGGCGGCTGAGGCACAATGCGCCGGTCATGCGCATCGACGTCTCGCTGCTGCCGGCGCTTGCCGCCTCCTTCATGCTCGCCTTCGCCCGGGTCGGCGCGATGGTGATGCTGTTGCCGGGCCTGGGCGAGACCAATATCCCGACGCGGATCAAGCTGTCGATCGCGCTGCTGCTCACGCTGATCATCCTGCCGCTGCATCGGAGCGCCTACCACGTCGACATGGAATCGATCGCGGCGCTGCTCGTCCTGATGCTGCATGAGATCGTGATCGGCATCGTGCTGGGGGCGACCGCGCGGGTGACGTTGTCGGCGCTCCAGGTTGCCGGTGCCGTGATCGCGCAGCAGATGGGGCTCGGTTTCGTCACCTCGGTCGATCCGACGCAGGGACAACAGGGCGTGCTGGTCGGCAACTTCCTGACAATACTGGGGGTGACGCTGCTGTTCGCCACCGACAGCCATCATCTGGTGATCGCGGCGCTGAACGACAGCTACGCGATCTTCGCGCCGGGCGAGACCGTGTCGAGCGGCGATGTCGCCGCGCTGGCGACGCGCGCCTTCGCCGCCGCATTCCGCTTGGGTTTGCAGCTTTCCGGCCCGTTCCTGGTGTTCGGCCTCGTCTTCAACATCGGGCTTGGCGTGCTGGCGCGGCTGATGCCGCAGATGCAGGTCTATTTCGTCGGCGTGCCGCTGTCGATCTTCGCCGGTTTCCTGGTGCTCGCCGTGGTGCTCACGGCGATGATGGGCACCTATCTCGACTATTTCATCGGTGTCATGCACCAGATGATGCCACTCAAGTGACCGGGTGATCGATGGCGGAAGACGACGATCCAGAGAGTCAAACAGAAGACCCGACGCAAAAACGTCTCGAAGATGCGCTCGAACGCGGTGACGTCGCCAAGAGCCAGGAGATCAACACCTGGTTCATGATCGCGGGCGCGACGCTTGTGGTATCGAGCTTCTCAGGCTCGGTCGGCAGCGGGCTGATGACGCCGATGCGCAACCTGCTTGCCAATTCCTGGATGATCAAGACCGACGGCCGGGCTCTGCTCGCCCTGATGCAGCAGATCGAAGTCGCGGTGCTCGCGGCGGTCGGCGTGCCGCTGCTGATGCTGGTGCTGGCGGCAATTGCGGGCAACATGCTGCAGCACCGCCTGGTGTGGTCGGCCGAATCCCTCAAGCCCAAGTTCAGCAAGCTGTCGCCCGCCGAAGGCCTCAAGCGCATCTTCGGCAAGCAAGCGGCTGCGAACTTCCTCAAGGGTCTGGGCAAACTGATCGTGCTCGGCGCGGTCATGACCACGATCCTGTGGCCGGAGCGGCATCGTATGGAGGCGATGGTCAGGCTCGATCCGGCCGCCATGCTCGGCGCCACCACCAGCCTGACCATTCATCTGCTCGGCGCGGTGGTCGCGGCGCTCGCGATCATCGCCATTGGCGACTATTTCTTCCAGTATCGCAGCTGGTTCCAGCGGCAGAAGATGTCGCTCCAGGAGATCAAGGAAGAGTTCAAGCAGTCCGAAGGCGACCCGCACATCAAGGGCAAGCTCAGGCAGCTGCGCCAGCAGCGCTCCAAGAAGCGCATGATGGCGGCGGTTCCCAAGGCCTCCGTGATCATCACCAACCCGACCCACTATTCGATCGCGCTGTCCTACGAGCGCGGCATGTCGGCGCCGATCTGCGTCGCCAAGGGCGTCGACAACCTCGCTTTCAAGATCCGGGAGATCGCGCGCGAGCACGACATCCCGATCGTCGAGAACGTGCCGCTCGCCCGCGCGCTCTACGCCACCGTCGAGATCGACCAGGAAATCCCGACCGAGCACTACCATGCAGTCGCCGAAGTCATCGGCTACGTCATGCGTCTGAAGAGCGGATTCGGCGCCAGCCGGCAATAAAACCCCTGAAAAGTACTGGAAATGGCCGTAATCTGGGAATCAGCGTACCTTTCGCCCCTGCTGCCCTTGCGCCTGCGGGTCCGATTCAGGCAGGGAGGACCCCACGCGCCCTGTAGCGCGTTGATTCTCTGCCGACAGGCTGCGCCAGCTTGAGATGACTGCTGAGACCGACCACGACCTCACACGCGAGCCCGTTGCGGCGCCCGAACCGTCGCCGCGCTCGGGCAGCATTGCGCTGGTGCTGCTGGTGGCCGCCGGCCTCGTCGCCGTCGCTATCGGGCTGATGACGCTTGGGCGCGCGCAGGCGCAGCCCTATATCCTCGGCATCCTCGCCGTGCTGGCGATGGTCGGCCTGTTCAACCTATTTGCCTTTGCAGCCGGCATCATCCGCTTCGTGGACCGCAATCTCGATGATCCCGTGATGGGGCGCATCGCCGATCACGCCTTCGATGGCCTGGCCGTGACCGACCCGCGCGGCCACGTGGTCTATTCCAACGCCGCCTATCTGACGCTGACCGGCGCCACCGGCCCGCAGGAGGTGCGCCCCGTCGAGCGCGTCTTCATCGGCAACCCCGACGTCTCCGAAGCCGTGTTCCGCCTGTTGAAAGCCGCGCGCGAAGGCAAGCGGCAGCAGGAAGAGGTGCGGATCTCCGGCCAGGACGGCAGCCAGGGCCGCTGGCTGCGCATGCGGGTGCGGCCCCTTGGCACGGGAAAGCGCGAGACGAAATACGCGGTGTGGTCGATCGCCGACATCACCCGCGACCGCGAGCGCCAGGAGGACGTGTTCCAGGAACTCCAGCACGCGATCGAATATCTCGATCACGCGCCTTGCGGCTTCTTCTCGGTCAATCCGGCCGGCGAGCTCGCTTATGTCAACGCGACGCTGGCGAACTGGCTCGACCACGACCTCGCCGAGATCGGCTCGGGCGGGCTGAAGCTCACCGACATCGTCTCCGGCGACGGCGCTTCGCTGCTCACCGCGATCGTGGCGGTGCCGGGCGAGGTGAAGACCGAAGTCTTCGACATCGACTTGCGCATGCGCACCGGCAAGACCATGCCGGTGCGGCTCTATCACAAGCTCGCCTTCGGCGCCGACGGTGCGCCGGGGCCGTCGCGCACGCTGGTGATCAGCCGTGCCCGCGATGAGCGCAGCGATCCGGACCGCGCCGCCGAAGTGCGCTTCATGCGCTTCTTCGACCATACGCCGATGGCGATTGCGACGGTGGACCGCGGCGGCAACGTCGTGCGCTCCAATGCGCGCTACGCCAAGCTCGGGCAGGCGCTGGGGCTCGACAGCGCCAGCAAGTCGATCTTCCGCGCGGTCAGTTCGCGCGACCGGCACCTTTTGATCGCGGCCATCAACCAGGCCGCGGAGGGACAGGCCGACGTCGCGCCGGTCGAAGTCGCGCTCGAAGGCACCAAGGAGCGCTGGGGCCAGTTCTTCGTTACGCCGGTGGACGCGGCCGAGAACGACGCCGAAGCCGCCATCGTGCACATGCTCGAGACCACCGAGCGGCGCGCGCTGGAGAACCAGATCAACCAGTCGCAGAAGATGGAGACGGTCGGCCAACTCGCCGGCGGCATCGCTCACGACTTCAACAACGTGCTCTCCGCCATCATGATGGCGAACGACTTCCTGCTGAACGCGCACAAGCCGACCGATCCGTCGTTCCAGGATATCATGCAGATCAAGCAGAACGCGACGCGCGCCGCCACGCTGGTGCGGCAGTTGCTGGCGTTCTCGCGGCGGCAGACGCTGCGGCCGCAGGTGCTCGATCTCGGCGACGCACTTTCCGACCTCGCGATGCTGCTGCGCCGCCTGATCGGCGAGAAGGTCAAGCAGGAGACCATCCACGGCCGCGATCTCTGGCCGGTCAAGGTCGACGTCTCCCAGTTCGAACAGGTGGTCGTCAATCTCGCGGTCAACGCGCGCGACGCCATGCCGGAAGGCGGCAAGCTGATCATCCGCACCGCCAACGTCACCACAGAGGAAGCCGCCAGGCTCGCCTACAAGGGCATGCCGGCCGCGGACTATGTGCGGATCGAGGTCGCCGACACCGGCACCGGCATTCCCGCCGACATCCGCGACAAGATCTTCGAGCCGTTCTTCTCGACCAAGGAAGTCGGCAAGGGTACCGGCCTCGGGCTCTCCACCGTCTACGGCATCGTCAAGCAGACCGGCGGCTTCATTTACGTGGACTCCGAGCCGGGGCAGGGCACCTCGTTCCACATCTTCCTGCCACGTCATCACGCCGAGCCTGAAGAGCAGGTCGAGCAGCCGACGGCGGTCGTTGGCGCCACCAATGGGGCCGCGAAGGAGGCCGGGCTTGCGGCGGAAGCCAAGCCCCGCACCGATCTCACCGGACAGGGCACCATCCTCCTGGTCGAGGACGAAGAGGGCCTGCGCGCGCTCAACGCACGCGGCCTGCGCTCGCGCGGCTACACCGTGGTCGAGGCCGAGAATGGCGTCGAGGCCATGGAGTTGCTGGAAGAGCAGAGCGGCGGCATCGATCTCGTCGTCTCCGATGTCGTGATGCCGGAGATGGACGGCCCGACCCTGCTCAAGGCGATGCGCGAGAAGAATCCCGACATCAAGTTCATCTTCGTCTCCGGCTACGCCGAGGACGCGTTCGAGAAGAGCCTGCCCCAAGGCCAGCAGTTCGACTTCCTGCCAAAGCCGTTCACGCTCAGCCAGCTCGTGGCGGCCGTGAAGGAGACGATGGCGAAGGCGGGGTGAGGCTTTGAGGAAAAAGCGGAATTCTCCCCTCCAAGCCGCCGGTAACCCGTGACCGCAGTCCCTCGCACACCCGGCCAAGCGCCCGCCAAATATGGGCTTTTGCCACATCCCCGCGACTGAGGGCCGCAGCCATAAGTTCCGAAACCATCTTCACTTTTCGGGAAGTCTGCCCATCTTAAGGATACGTCCCCATGCCGGGGATTTGGGAAACGCACATGAAGTTCTCACAACGCTCCCGCAGTCTCTTCAAGACGATCGCTGTCGTGCTGGCGCTTGCGCTGCCGACCGCGCTGGCGATCTCGTCAGCCGACGCGCGCGTCGGCGGCGGCATGTCGTCGGGGTCGCGCGGCGCGCGGACCTATTCGGCCCCGCCGTCGACCACGACCGCGCCGGGTTCGACGTCGCAGTTCAACCGCACCTACACCCAGCCCGGTGCAGGCATGAATTCGGCCGCAACCGCGCCTGCGCGCGGCGGCCTGTTCGGCCGCGGCGGTGGCTTCCTGGGCGGCCTTGCGGCCGGCTTCCTCGGCGCGGGCCTGCTCGGCATGCTGTTCGGCGGTGGCCTGTTCGGCGGCCTTGGCGGCCTGTCCTCGATCCTGGGCCTGATCATCCAGATCGTGCTGGTGGTGGTCGTGGTGCGGCTGGCGATGTCGTGGTGGCAGCGCCGCCACACGCCGCAGGCCGCCTATGCCAACGCGAATGCCGGTGCCGGCCCGGGACCGGATACGAACTCCCGCAGTGGTCTGGGCAGTGGTCTTGGCAGTGGCTTCGGCTTTGGCGCCAACAACGCGCCGCTCGAGATCAAGCCGGCGGACTATGAGGCGTTCGAGCGTCTGCTCGGCGACGTCCAGGCCGCTTGGTCCAACGAGGACGTGGCCAAGCTGCACACGCTCGCGACGCCGGAAATGGTCTCCTATTTCGAGCAGGACCTCGGCCAGAACCGCGGGCGCAACGTCGTCAACAAGGTCAGCGATGTGAAGCTGTTGCAGGGCGACCTCGCGGAATCCTGGCGCGAAGGCGAGACCGACTACGCGACAGTGGCGCTGCGCTTCGCGCTCACGGACAAGACGCTCGACCGCAACACCGGCGCGATTGTCGCCGGCAGCGAGCAGCCGGGCGAGGCCACCGAAGTCTGGACCTTTGCCCGACGCCCGGGCAGCGGCTGGGAATTGTCGGCGATCCAGCAGACCAACTGATCGCAGACGACATGAAAAGCCAGGGCGTCGTGCTTCTTGCACGGCGCCTTTTTCTTTTGGGACGTCTCGTATCGCGGAACCGGAATAAGCGGGCGCGCCTCGGGTTGAAGTCTGGCGGCCAACGATAAACATCCTCACGGTTCGCAAGCTGACGGCACGGGATTTCCCGCGGGTGACGACAATATCTGCAAGAACTGGACGTCGAGCACGCAAGGCGCGACGGTCGTCGGCCACGCCGATCGTCAAGGCCTGCGCGATGGCAAGCCATCGAAATCGCGGAACAGCTCGCATTCCTCGCACGGCCCCGATGGCGGCTGCTCGCCGGCCGATCTGAAGAGCACCGGCGCCGACCGCCTGCTGTATTGCTTCGCGGCGAATTGAGACGCGGAACTCTCTCCCCGTCATGGCGTTCGTGGTTGCGTGTTACACTCGCCGCAACGCAATCACGGATCCGTCCCATGAAGTACGAACTCTACTATTGGCCCGAGATCCAGGGCCGCGGCGAATATGTGCGGCTGGCGCTGGAAGAGGCGGGGGCGACCTACGTCGACGTGGCGCGCGGTCCGCACGGCACGGCTGCGATGATGAAGATGATGGACGCGCACAAGGGCACGCCGCCCTTTGCGCCGCCGTTTCTCAAAGCGGGAAAACTCATCGTCGGCCAGACCGCCAACATCCTGCTCTATCTCGGCGCCCGCCACGCCCTCGCCCCGAAGACGGAGGCCGGCCAACTCTGGCTGCATCAGCTTCAGCTCACGATCACCGACCTTGTGGTCGAGATTCACGACACCCATCATCCGCTCGGACCCTCGCTCTATTACGAAGACCAAAAGCCGACGGCGAAGAAGCGCACGGCGGATTTCTGGGGCGAGCGCGTGCCGAAATATCTCGGCTATTTCGAAGACCTTTTCGCCGGCAATGGCGGCGCCTATATCACTGGCCGCAAGCTGACCTATGTCGATCTCTCGCTGTTTCAGATCGTCGACGGCCTGCGCTACGCGTTCCCGAAGCGCATGAAGGCGTTCGAGAAAGATATCCCGGGCCTCGTCGGCCTGCGCGATCGGGTCGCCGCGCGGCCGAACATCAAGGCTTATCTCGAAAGCGAGCGCCGTATTCCCTTCAACGAGCAGGGCATCTTCCGCCGCTACCGCGAGTTGGATGGTTAGCCGGTCCGGAGGGAGGCTGGCGGCAGCCCCGTTCCGGACCGTTTCGGGCGCGATCAATCGCCCGAACACGTCGTGGCTTTCGAGCGCTTGCCAACGCTTCGGGCCAGATCGGTTGGCTGTGTTGTCGGGGATGGTCGAGAGATCATGCTCGTCGGGGCAGGAGGGCTTGCCGAACATCGTCGCGTCTTCCTTCCGTGCATCGCACAGGAGAGTGATGCGCAACTCACCACGCGCCGGGCAGCAGGCGATAGCGCACGCGCGTCATATAATCGGAGTAGCCCGGCAGGCCTTCGCGCAACGTGCGCTCCTCGATGCGAATGCGGGCTGCAAACAATACGAGGACGAGCGGCAGCATCAGAAGTCCCCACCACGAGCCCAGCAGCAGCGGCACGCCGGCGAAGAACAGGATCATGCCGCTGTACATCGGATGGCGCACATGCGCGTAAGGCCCGGTCGAGATCACGCGCTGCGCGCGCTCGGCTTGCAGCTTCACCACGGGCGCGGCGAACGAGTTCTCGCGGAAGACCCAGAGGATGAAGAGCGTCGAGAGCAGGAACAGTGCGAGGCCGAGCATCTGCAGCGCGAGCGGCATGTCGGAGGATAGCGTGCGCCGGTCGAGCCCCATCGCAGCCAGCCAGACCAGCATCACGACGACGAAGGCGATCATGAACGCCTTGTCGGCGGCCGGCTGGTCCTTTTGCAGGACAGGCCGCAGACGTTCGGCGAGCAAGGCAGGGTCGATCCGGTAGAGCCACCAGCCGCAGAGCGGGCCGAGCAGGGCGCAGGTGGCAAGGAACACCCAGGCCGAAGGCCAATGCATCGTCCCGGCGCAAGCGAACAGCAACGCGCCCATTGCAACAGTGGTAATCGTGTTCTGTAGGAGCAGTTTTGCGATCATGCGCAGGTCTCAGGGTAGACGCGCACGATATTGGTCCCATTATCCGGCAAAGATGCGGCCGGACGCGCGAAAGGCCCGATCGACCGGATCGGGCGCTTCATTGCGAAACGGATGGATCAGGCGAGCTGATCGATCCGCGTACCCTGACCCGGCGGCAGCGGCGCAGGCGGCGGCGGCTTATAGGTCGGATCGTTGTCCTTGGTCTTGGTCTGATCGTCCTGCTGCTTGGTCGCGTCGTAGCTCGGCACCACGATCGCGATCGGCGGCGGCGAAACGGTAGAAACGCTCATCCACAAATCCTCACACATAGAAACAGTTGACCTTGCACCGCGAGGCGCGAAATTTCCTTCAAGGCAATCGTTAAAATGCGAACGATCCGGCGCGCTGGGATGTGCTCTCGGACCTCTCCTCGTCATTGCGAGGAGCCCTTGCGACGAAGCAATCCAGTCTGTCACCGCGGAGACAGTTTGGATGTGCTTCGCTACGCTCGCCCCGCCTATTCGTCCTTGCCGCGCGTGATCGTGATGGACGCGTCGGTTTTGGTGCGGGTGCATTCCATGTTGAGACGCCGATAACGCATGCTGATCTTGTCGCCGCGCAGGAGTCCCATCCGCTTCAGGCAGCGTGTCGCGCCCGTCGTCGTATCGTCCTTCGTCACGGTGAAGACGATCGCCGCCATCGACCCCACCAGCGCGAAGAACTCCGGCTTGGGCTTGCGATCGCCTTTGGCATAGAGCTCGATCGAATATTTGTCGCCACGGCAGGCCACAGACAATTCCTTGGCCGCGGGGTGCGTCAGGTAGACGACATTGGCGGCGCGGAAATTCACCTTGAGGCGATCGACCTGGTTCGCCAGCTCCTTGGCGCTGTCGTCGCAGCGGTCGGCGCGTGCGGGCGAGGCGAGGGTCACAAGGCCGGTGATGGCGGCGGCGACCAGGAGCGCGCCGCGGACGTTCAAGTTCAATGTCATGATAAAAAGCCCCTTATGGGGCGTATTCAAGCGTCGTCCCGGGCGTAGCGCAAGGGGTGCGCCCAGGGTCTTCACCGGCATCATGAGGGACACGTGTCCGCCCGAGAGCCGCCGAAAAAGGATCGCCATGCCGCCGAATCGGGATGCCCCGACCACACCAGACCGCCTTCCCTTTGCGGCAAAAAAGCTTAGAACGCCTCTATGAAAGGGGCCCATGCGAGGGCCCCAAAACCCCGAGATTTCAGCCCATGAACGCTCCTACCGCCTTCCCCGACCCGTCGAAACCCGTTCCGCCCTACAAGCACACGCCGCTGTTTCCGCTGGGCAGGGACGAGACGCCCTACAAGAAGATCACGGCCGAGGGCGTGCGGGTCGAGAAGGTCCTGGGGAAAGACATGCTGGTGGTGTCGCGTGAGGCGCTGCGGGCACTGTCCGAAGCGGCCTTTGGCGACATCAACCACTATTTGCGGCCGGGGCATCTGAAGCAGCTCCGCGCGATCCTGGAGGACGGCGAGGCGAGCCCGAACGACAAGTTCGTCGCGCTGGATTTTCTGAAGAACGCCAACATCGCGGCCGGCGGCGTGCTGCCGATGTGTCAGGACACCGGCACCGCGATCATCATGGGCAAGAAGGGCTGCAACGTCATCAGCGACGGCGACGACGAGGCCGCGCTCTCGGAAGGCGCGCGCGATGCTTACCTGCGCCGCAATTTGCGCTACTCGCAGGTCGCGCCGCTCTCGATGTACGAGGAGAAGAACACCGCCAACAACATGCCGGCGCAGTGCGAGATCTACGCCGAGGGCAATGACGCCTACAAGTTCATGTTCATGGCGAAGGGCGGCGGCAGCGCCAACAAGAGCTTCCTGTTCCAGGCCACGCCCTCGGTGCTGACCAAAGACCGGCTGCTCGCCTTCCTCAAGGAAAAAGTGTTGACGCTGGGCACTGCGGCGTGCCCGCCCTATCACCTCGCCATCGTGATCGGCGGCACCTCGGCCGAACTCTGCATGAAGACGGTGAAGCTCGCCTCAGCCCGTTATCTCGACGCGTTGCCGACCCACGGCTCGCCCGACGGCAACGCGTTCCGCGATCTCGAAATGGAGCAGGAAATTCTGAAGATGACGCAGTCACTCGGCGTGGGCGCGCAGTTCGGCGGCAAGTATTTCTGCCACGACGTGCGCGTGATCCGTCTGCCGCGTCATGGCGCCTCGTTGCCCATCGGGCTCGGCGTGTCCTGCTCCGCTGACCGCCAGGTGCTCGGCAAGATCACGAAGGACGGCGTCTATCTCGAAGAGCTCGAGCACAACCCGGCGCAGTATCTGCCGCAGGTGGAGCAGGCGCTCGGCGGCGAGGTCGTCAAGATCGACCTCAACCAGCCGATGAAGGATATTTTGGCGACGTTCTCGAAGTATCCGACCAAGACACGGGTCTCGATGAGCGGCACCATGATTGTCGCGCGCGATTCCGCGCATGCCAAGCTGCGCGAGCGGTTGGATAAGGGCGAGCCGCTGCCGGACTATTTCAAGAACCACCCGGTCTATTACGCCGGGCCCGCCAAGACGCCCGAGGGCTACGCCTCCGGCGCGTTCGGCCCGACCACCGCAGGCCGCATGGATTCCTTCGTCGACCAATTCCAGGCTGCCGGCGGTTCGATGGTGATGGTCGCCAAGGGCAACCGGGCACCTGCCGTGCGCGAGGCCTGCAAGAAGTATGGCGGCTTCTATCTCGGCTCGATCGGCGGCGCCGCGGCGAACCTTGCCGAGCACTGCATCAAGAAGGTCGAGGTGCTCGAATATCCCGAGCTCGGCATGGAAGCGATCTGGCGCATCGAAGTCGTCGACTTCCCGGCGTTCATCATCATCGACGACAAGGGCAACGACTTCTTCAAGGAGTTGAATTTGGGCTGAGGCGGCGTTCCCCGGATGCTGCGCAGCATGAAATGATGCGCTGCTGATCCGGGGTCCATTTTGGCAGCAGGCTCTGCGACGCACCGCTTCGCGCTGCATCGCGTCCGCGACACGAGACTTACTCGCTCAGCTACAATTGGTGACCTGGTTGGAGCACTGCGCGCGCCACCAGCCACGGACGTCGTCCTGACTCTCGACAAGGCCCCAGAGGCCGCTGCAAGCAAGGCTGCGCTTCGGCCCGCCGTCGGTGGTCCGATAGGCCGTGCCGGCGACATAGCCTGCCGGCACCATAGCGAGCGCGCTTGCCTGCCACGCCGGTTCGGCATCGTCCGCGCGCGCCGAGTGCGCGCACGGTTGCCGCGCGGCTTACGCGCGCGTGCCGGTGAACGGGAAGCTGCCCATCGGGCCGATGCCCATTTCGCCGCTCATGCTGTCGCCGGAGACCGTTCCGATGAACTCGAGCGTCAATGGCATCGGATTGGTGATCGAGACCTTCCAGTTGACGGCATCTCCGCTGACGGCGCCGTCGAAAATCTCGGCGGTATTGCCTTCCGCACCCTGCGTGCCGTTGAGCGTGCCGCCAGCGGCCGTGAGGCTCAGCGTCGCCTTGCGCTCGCCCATGGGCGTCGTCATGGTCAGAGTCCAGTTGCCGTCCACGGCCATTCGGGTCTCCCAAAATTCCGGCGGACCGCGACGATCCGCGGGCCAGTCCCGGGTCGAGCGTATAGCGCAACTCGCAGCAGCTGCCTACGCTCCGTTGGAGGCATTCAGGCGCGGGCGGCCGCGCGTCGTCGGCTGGTGACGATGAGGCGAAGCACGACATACTGCACGGCAAAGGCGAGGATCTTGGCGCCGCCTGCGACCACCGTGATGTAGAACACCCACAGCTTCAGATCGCCTGTGGAGGCGACCGCGATCATGCCGGCACCGATCACGAACATCAGCCCCGCCCAGGCATAGCCCGCGGCCGTCACATATTCCGGGACGGTCTCGACGACGATCGCCGGCATGTAGCGTAGCATCCAGCCGCGCTTGAGCATGATGATGCCGATCGCGAAATGCGCGATCGAGGGCTTCGCCAGCATGAAGCGGGGATCGTTGGTCAGCAGCGTGACCGTGCCCAGCACCACGACGAGCGCGACGCTCGCATAGGTCATGTAGTTGAGCTGCTGTCCCTTGACGCGGGCGTAGATCACCTGCGCGATTGCTCCGGCAATCGCAGCCGACGTTGCCAGGACGATGTTGTCGGTGATGAGGTAGATGACCAGGAAGACGATGGCGGAGAGGAAGTCGGAAGCGAGGCGGGCGAATACGTCCTTCATCGTCGATCCTGTTCAGCGTGTGTGGGGCATTGCGCTGGATGGCGTACCGTACTTGATCGATACTCCGGATACCACTTTGTGAAATAGATCGCGCTGTTGCGGGCCGCGAAGGCGACCGCAAGGCTCGACCACAGCGGCAGGCCGGGGACATAGAGCAGCACGAGATTGGCAGCCGCCATCAAAAGCGCGGCCGCGGTCCATGCACCGGTGATGACGTAATTGGCATAGAGAAAGCCGGGCATCGCCGCTATCTCGGCCGGCACGCCCTCGAGCGCGTATTGCAGCGTGAAGGGACGGCGGACCAGCATCGAACCGAGCGAGATGACGAAGATGCCGATGTCGACCGACAGCTTGACACCGAGCGTGCCCAGCGCCGGGTCGAACAGCGCGAGGTGGAGGCCGATCGCGGCAAACAGCAGCGCCGAGCCCATGGCCAGGATCTTCACGGAGCGGCCGCGCACGACATCGATCGCGACGGTGGCGAGACAGATTGCCGCGGCCACGAACACGCTGATCGTGGCCGATGTCGTCAGCATCAGGAAGGTGTAGGCGCCGTAGGGCGCGAGGATCACGAAAATCGCCATGGTCCGCCTCGGTCAGGCCAAATCTTTACGATGTAAAGATCAGTAGTTCAGGGACGAAGCAGGGTCAAGCGATATCATTACAGTGTCAAAATGACGTAAGCGACTTCCAAAAACTGAATTGTGGCAACGGCTTGCTCGGTGATTTCGTCAGCGAATTCCGCCCAGGGCAGGCACGACAGGACGGGTAGCGCGCAGGCGGTCGAGAGGCCGAGGGCGAGCAAGATACCGCCGTTGAAAATGGTTTGGCCGCTCCGCCTCAGCCGGATCATCTGGAGTGAGAGCGCGGCGCAGATCAGGACGATGACGACGAGACAGTCCGCAGTGATCGAGGGCATGTGCATCAGAGACCTCTACGGTGACATCCGCGATGACGAGGGATAGCTACTGCGCGCCGACCCAATTGCCGTGAAAGCCATCGGGCACGCGGTGGCCGAGCTGCACCAGTGCGACGGGGCCGGCCTCGACATCGGTGGCATTGAACACGGCGAGGTCGCTGCGGTTCTCTCGCGCACGCCAGACCACTGCGAGCAGCCAGCCGTCGCCTTCCGCTGCATCCGTCGATCGCTCGACGAACACCGGTTCGGAAATGGTGTCGCCGGCCGGCAGCAGATAATGGCCGAGGCGCTTTCCGTTGCCGTCGACATGAACGATGCCGGACAGCGCGCCGAACATAGGCAGCCGCGGATTGGCGCAGGCGTACCAGCCGTGACGGTTCATCAGTCCGGCGCGGCGGTCGTCGATGCGCGGGAATTCGCCGGTGAGGTCGTCGAGATAGGTCTGCTGGAAGCGGTCGGTATTCCCCGAGAGATCGAAGGTCCAGCGGCAGTGCCGGGCAAACGATTTCTTGGGATCGGTGGGTGTGCCGTCGGGATGGGTAAATAGCGGTGCTTCCTCGAACTGCATGACGTCCGCGATGATGCGGTCGCCGTCCTCCCACGCATTCATGACGTGGAAGACGTAGCAGGCTTCAGCGCGAAACCAGACGATGTCCTTCGCGCTGCCCTTGCGCTTGACCACGCCGACATAGGCGCCCTTGTCCGGCTCCCAGGCATAGGGCGGCCGCCCGCTCATCGCGCGCTCCATGCTGCCGGTGACGGGCAGGATCGGAAACAACACATGGTTCGCGGTGACGATGAAGTCGTGCACCATGCTGGCATAAGGCGCTTCGAACCGTTCGAAGCGCGTCGCCTTGCCGGACGCGTCGATCGACCCGTAGGAAAGGGCAGGCGTCAGCGGTCCCGCGGCGTTGTAGCCGAAGAACACCAACTCGCCGGTGACGGGATCGACCTTGGGATGGGCTGTAAAACTGCCGGCGACGCGGCCCTGATAATTGTGATAGCCGCGCGTTGCGAGCGTGCCCGGCTCGATCTCGGTCGGCAGGTGCGCTTCTTCCAGCGCCAGCAGCTTGCCGGCATGGAAGACGATGTTGGTATTCGCGACGCCGCCGTCGGTGAGGTTTGCTGGCGCATCCGGCAGCTTGCGGCCGAACCCGCCGAACAATGCGCGGCCGGCATCGTGCTCGGCCAGCCATTTCGACGTGCGGACCCAGCGGTTGCAATAGCTGGCGCGGCCGTTATCGAGGTGAAAGGCGTGCAGCATGCCGTCGCCGACGAACCAGTGCGCGCCGGGCGCATCGAACTGGGGATTGGGGCCGTTGCGATAGAGCGTGCCGTTCAATTCGCGCGGCAATTCGCCGATGATCTTGAGGAACGGTGCGTCGGCCTCGAATGGAATCGGCGCGAGGTTGTGGCGGCGTTCGGCAACGGCGTCCTGCTGCACGGTCTATCCCTCCGTATCTTTACATCGTAAAGATGAGATAGTTCCGATCGTCACGGCAGTCAAGTGAAATCTTTACACTGTCAATATTGCGTCTTATAGCTTGCTGATGGGCAAGAGCGATACCAGGACCGAATCCCCGCGGCGCGCGCGCACGTCGCGAAAGACATCGTCGGCAGCGACTACGCCGCGTTCCCCGCGACGGCCGGCGAGCGTCAAGACCGAGACGCCATATCACCACGGCGCGCTGCGCGAGGCGCTGCTCCGGGCCGCCGAACGGGTGCTGGAGCGCGAGGGGCTCGCCGGCCTGACATTGCGCGCGGTGGCGCGCGAGGCGGGCGTCTCGCATGCCGCGCCCACCCATCATTTCGGCGACCTCACGGGACTTCTCAGTGAGCTCGCGGCGGTCGGCTTCCGCCAGTTCAATGCGGCGATGGCGTCATCCTGTGACGCCGCTACCACGCCGCTCGCGCGCGCGCTGGCGCGGCCGAAAGCCTATGTCGCCTATGCCCAGGCTCATCCCGGCATGTACGGCATCATGTTCCGCACCGAGCGCCTCGACTATTCCAGGCCGTCGCTGCACGAGGCGGCCGAAGCTTCTTTCGCGGGGCTCGCCAATGCCGTCGGCATGATGCGGCAGGAGCAGATCAGCGGCGATGCGCTGACGCTCAATCAGGGCGCCGCGATCGCACGCGCCTGGTCGATGGTGCACGGTTTTACCACGCTGCTGCTCGACGGACGTCTTTCGGACATCCTGGGACGGCTGCCCGAGGGGACGACGGCCGAACGCCTGCTCGAGGCGATGCTGATGGCACCCATAACCGGGAAGCCGCCGGGTCCCTGATCAATTGGGACATGATGCCAGGCGAACGCCTAGCGCATCGTCGCCAGCTCCACGGCGCGGCCGCGGCCGCCGATGATCTTCACCTCGTCCTTGCCGCAGCGAAAACTGCGGGCAAAATCGTCTGCGGCCTTGCGGGCGAGCTCATTGCTGTTCGGGTTGGCGATCGCGTCGATATAGGCGACGTGGCAGACCGGTCCCGGCGGCAGCCGGGTCACGACGAGCATGGCCTTGGTGTTCGGCCGCCCCTGCTTGTCGGGGTCGGTGCCATCGGCGATGTGCCAGCGCTGAATGATCGCAAACGGTTTTGCGGCCGCTGTGCGCCACTCGACGGTGGTTTCGGACGAGTTGAACGGGCCGAACCAGACTTTTGCCGGAGACGATTTCGCGAAGATCGTCCTCGGCGATCAGGACCACGAGACCAACCTTGCTCTTGCAGACCCGCGTGGTGCTGCCGTCGAGCTCGCCGGGCTTGCCGATTCGACGGCAATCCTTCGGTGCCGTCGAGGTGTAGGCGCTGCCCATGGATTGGGCTGCGGCGCAGTCGAGACCGGTGCACAACAGCAACACGGCCTTGCCTGCGGTGGTGATGTGGTTCATGACAACGCCTTTGATCGAGCGGGAACTCCGTACCATCAGACGTCTTGATTGTGGGCAAGGTTCAAACAGCGTCGACAGACACCTGACAGCGGCGCGGAATCGTTCTAGAAGGGCGGCTTCGCTTGAGGCATCGGGCCTCGTTCGCGGTCCTCTTTCTCCTGATCATGACAGCCATCTCCTCGCAAAAATCCTATCGTGTCGGCCGCTCGAAAACCGGGCTCGGCCTCTTCGCCACTCAGCCGATCAAGAAGGGCACCCGGATCATCCGTTATTACGGACCGATCCTGGACTCGCGGATTCCCGAGCAGGACGACATCGAGAACAAATACCTGTTCGAGCTCAACGGCCGCTGGACCATCGACGGCTCGGTGCGCAAGAACCTCGCGCGCTACATCAACCATTCGTGCCGGCCCAACGCCGAATCCGACGTCCGGCCGCGCGAGCGCAAGGTCTTCATCCGCGCCATCAAGAACATCGAGCCGGGCGACGAGATCAACTATGACTACGGCACCGACTATTTCAAAGCCTATCTGAAGCCGATCGGCTGCAAATGCGCCTCATGCGAGAAGAAGCGCAAGAAGCTTCGCGCGGAAGCGCGGGTCGAGCGCGCCAAGGTGAAGGCGCGCGCGGAACGTAAAGCGCAGAAGGCGGGGGCGAAGGCCCCCAAAAAGAAGAAGCTCAACGGCCACGCGGTTGGCAAGAAGAACGGCCGCGCGCGGGCGTAGCCTGCACTTGCGCAGCTGCCTCCCGCCGTCCTGGATGCCCTGGCTTGACCGAGGCATCCTGGACGCCGCGGCTTATCCGCATACGTCCACTGTCTCTGGAATACTGTCTCTGGAAGAATGCGTCGCCCGGTTAAACCGGGCGACGACTGGCAGCGATAAGCCCTACGCCGCCACCACGCTGCCGCTCTTGCGCAATCCCACATACTGCAGCTCGGCAAACACGCCGGTCGCAATCGCCTGCGCCACGACCATGAGCTCGCCGGCAAGGTTCGGCGATACCGCGCCTGAGAACAGCAACGCGATGCTGCCGACCGTCCAGGCCGCGTTGCCGACCACGACCAGCAGCACGAGCGGCTTCGCCACAGAGGCGCGCGAGGCAAGCCAGCCGACGAGCGCGGCATAGGCGATCAGGAACAGGCCGGTCTCGCGCAGCAGCGCTTCGGGCAGGTTGAACAGCGACGCGAACGCGCCGGCGCCGAAAGTGAGACCGAGAGCGGAGACGCCGCTGAAGATTGCGTCGGCAAGAAGCGCGCGGCGGAGGAAGCTGGATGCGTCGATCATCGTGGTCTCCATGGTTGGGTTGGGCTGGAGGTGAAACTCAGTGCAATCCGCGCCACCAGGCGCGGAGCAGGCGGGCGAGACGGAACGGGCAGAGCGTCCTGCCGACGCTGTGCTCGAAGGCTGTGACCTGCGCGACGACATAGTCGCCGGTCGAATGCACCAGCGGCTCGGGCATGTTGAGGCTGCGCGCCAGCATCCCGGTTGCGAACGCCATGGCCCAGGGAACAAGGTGGTCTGCGACGGTCCGGTAGAGCAGCAGTGCGATCATGATCGTCTCCTGTTGCGACCGAAGATGCGCCGGCCCGTGGCCCAATTCGATTACCTCCGACGTAATGGAAGAGCCGAAATCCGCGTGCTAGGTTTTCGACCATGAACGCACATGCATCCACAGCACAGGCCGAACGCAACCAGCCAGTCCATATCGGCGACCATCTGCGCGAATGGCGGCAGCGCCGCCGCATGAGCCAGCTCGATCTCGCAGGCGAGGCCGAGATCTCGGCGCGGCATTTGAGTTTCGTCGAGACCGGCCGCGCCGCACCCTCGCGTGACATGGTGCTGAGGCTCGCCGAACGCCTCGACGTGCCCTTGCGCGAACGCAACGTGCTGCTGGTCGCGGCCGGCTATGCCCCGGCCTTTCCGCAGCGTCCGCTGGAGGATCCCGCCTTGAAATCAGCCCGCCAGGCGATCGACCTCGTCCTCAAAGCGCATGAACCCAACCCGGCGCTGGCTTATGACAGGCACTGGAATCTGGTCTCCGCCAACCGCATGCTGGCGCCGCTGCTCGCCGGCATCCCGGAGCGGCTGCTAGGCCGGCCCTTGAACGTGCTGCGGCTCGCTTTGCATCCCGAGGCACTGGCGCCGCGCACGGTCAACCTCGCGGAATGGTGCGGGCATCTTTTGGAGCGGCTGCACCGGCAATGCGAGGCAACCGCCGATCCCGAGCTGATCAGGCTCCACAACGACCTGAAGAGCTATCCGATCCCGGCGCGCGCGGTGCCGCTGTCGAGCGACAATGTCGCGATCCCCTTCAAGCTGCGCCATGACGGAGAGATACTAAGTTTCTTCTCCACCACCATGGTGTTCGGCACGCCCGTCGACATCACGCTGTCGGAGCTGGCGCTGGAGACGTTCTTTCCGGCCGACGAGCGCACAGCCGAACGGCTGAAGCAGATGGCGGCAGCCATGACCTAGCACCCATGACCTAGCACCCTTGCCTCGGGGCGGGTTCGGCTTATCTTGGGGCGAACCCGCGAAGTGCCCGAAGGAGGCCCTGATATGAGCACGTTAAAGCCGCTCCAGATCGACGTCGTCTCCGACGTGGTGTGCCCCTGGTGCTATATCGGCAAGCACCGGATCGAGAGCGCGCTGGCGCTGGTGCCCGACGTTCCGGTCAAGCTGCAATTCCGCCCCTTCTTTCTCAATCCCTGGGTGCCGCGCGAAGGCATCAGCCGCGAGGCCTATCTCACCCAGAAGTTCGGCTCGGTCGAGGCTTATAAGGGCATTGCCGGCCGTGTGGTCGCGGCCGCAAGCGAAGAGGGCCTCACTTACAAGCCCGAGCTTGTCGCGCGTCAGCCCAACACGACCGACTGCCACCGCCTGATCCTCTGGGCCGAGACGATCGGCAAGGCACCCGAAATGAAGCAGCGCCTGATGGAGCTGTATTTCCGCGACGGCGGCGACCTCACCGATGTGAGCGTGCTGGTGCAGGCGGCTGCCGATGTCGGCCTCGACGCCGACGACGTGCGCAAGCGCCTTGCCACCGACGAGGACGTCGCGCGCGTTTCGGCGGACGCACAGGAAGCCGCCGAGAAGGGCATCTCCGGCGTGCCGACCTATGTGTTTGCGCAGAAATACGCCGTCTCCGGCGCACAGGATCCCAACATGCTCGCGCGTGCCGTCCGTGAGGTCTCGGCGGAGATCAACGCCCAGGCGGCGGAGTAGCTTTCTCTTATTTGCGGAGCAGGCGGACCGCGCGTCGCGCGGTCTCGTGCGCGACGTTGAGGCCGATCAGCGCTCCATGAACAAGCGCCACGATCGGATCGTTCCGCCGCAGCGGGATCAGCACATCGCCGATTGCGAAGCGCCCGCGCCAGATCGGGTTGATCATGGGGTGGTCAGCGCTCGCGGTCGAATCCGCGCTGGCGATGGCGGGATCGGCGCAGAGGTGGCGGGTGAGCTCGAGAGTGAGCTGCACGCCTGGCGAATATTTTGCAAAGCGTTCGTCGATGCCGAGCTTGAAGAAGAAGGCGCGGTCCTGATGACGCAGCACGATGCCGGCGGCCACCGGTATCGTACCGGCGCGCAAGGTCACAATCTCGCACTGCGCGGTCTCTGCCAGCGCCGCTACGGCACGGCGGATGAAGGTCGCATCGCCCGCATGCTGGATCAGCGCGGTGCCGCGCTTGCCTTTCCAGCCGCTGGCCTCGAGCTGCAGGAACGTTTCGAGCGCAGGTCCGATCTCGTCGGGCCGCCGTGCGACGTCGAACGCGACGGCGCCATGCTCTTCGAGACGATGGCGCTGGCGGCGCAGCTCCTTGAGCTTTCTGGCGCCGAGCGCCTCGCGCAACAGCGTCTCGCCATCCTGCGTCGCATCGAGGCTGGCGCGGATGTAGGAGCTGAGGATTTTCGGCTGCAGGCCGTCGCGATGCAGGACCTGATTGAGGGTGGTCATCGCCGCCCCGTCGAGCGCGACGTCGTTGAGCACGAGCGCATGCGCTCCGGCTTCGCGCGCCCGCTGCAACAGACGCGTGGCGGCTTCCATCGGAGCGTCGCGGTCGATCAGAGGGCTGCACAGCGTCCCATAGGGATGCGCGCTCACCAGCGCAGGCAGGGGGATATTCCACGCGCGCCAGAGCGAGGTCACCGGCATCAGCCCGATCAGCCGGGCCGAGGCTCCGTCGAAAGCGGGAAGCGCCGAGGCATCCGTGCGGCCGTGCGCGGATGCGCTCACGGCGAGCTCCCAGCCCGGCAAATAATATCCATTCGGTTCGATCGCGCGCTGCGCGAGCGCGCGCCATTGGCCGGGTTCGATCGCCGTAAGAGGGACGCGCGCGTGCGACGCCGCGGCATGCTTTGCCGATGCCGGATTGATCGCAGCCTGGTGCGCAATATCGACCACGTCCCGTCGTCCCCGTTCAGGAGGCCATGTTTAGCGCAAAGATTGGAAAATACAGTTGGGACGCCGCTTCAATTCGAGTGGTAATATTAACGTCTCATTGAGCATGAGGGCGCTCAGCGGCCGGACGCCCCGATGGATACGCCAGAATTACTCTCGACCCGGAGGATCATCATGGTTGCCACACCTTTCACGCCGATTGCGTCGCTCCTTGGTGGCGCATTGATCGGTCTCGCCGCCGTGCTCCTGATGTGGACGGCGGGTCGGATCGCCGGAGTCAGCGGAATCGTGGCGCGGCTGTTTCCGCCTTACGAGGATCGGCAATTCGCCGGCCGGCTCGCCTTCGTCGCTGGCCTCGTCATCGCGCCCATCCTGGTGCGCCTAGTCACGGGAAGCCTGCCGGCGCAAACGATCGCGGCGGCAACGCCGCTTCTAATTGTCGCCGGATTGCTCACCGGCTTCGGCGCGGTGTGGGGCAGCGGCTGCACGTCCGGCCATGGCGTCTGCGGCCTGTCGCGGCTATCGGTGCGCTCGCTGGTCGCGACCATCACCTTCATGGCGACCGGCGTGGCGACGGTTTTCGCGATGCGGCACTGGAGCTGATCGCGATGGCCATTCTCGTTCAATTCGCGATCGGCCTGATCTTCGGCCTCGGCCTCATCGTCTCCGGCATGTCGAACCCGGCAAAGGTGCTGAACTTTCTGGACGTCGGCGGGATCCCGAGAGGGACCTGGGATGCGAGCCTCGCTTTCGTGATGGCCGGCGCGGTCGCGGTGACCTTCGTCGGCTTCAGCCGCGTCTTGAAGCTCGCGCGGCCTGTCTTCGCCGACCGCTTCTACATTCCGACGCGAAGAGACATCGACCCCAAGATTATCGCCGGTCCCGCCATATTCGGAATCGGCTGGGGCCTTGGTGGCTTTTGTCCAGGGCCGGCTTTGACCGCGCTTGGATTCGGTTCGGCCTTCGCGTTCATCTTCGTCGTTGCGATGTGCGCCGGCATGGTGCTCGCCCGCTTCATCGCGCAGCTCACGTCGTCAACGCGCATCGTCGCGCCGACCGATCCGCTCGAAACCTGAGCTCGAAACCTGACATGGAACAGGACCGGGCGAGTTGTCTCGTCCGGTCCTGCCCATTTCAATCTTATTGACTACCAGCGGTCCCCGCCGACACCGACGCCCACGCTGACGCCGGGTGTGCGAATGCCGACGCCGCCGCGCGGACCATCGTCCCAGTCGCGATGGCTGCGGCGCTCGTAATAGCGCTCGCGCGGCATGGTGTTATAGGAATCGCGCACGATCACGCGCTCACCGCCACGGCTGCGATAGCAATTGCCGGAATCATCGCAGACGAGCCGGACCTGCTGAACGAGATCGGGGCTGGTGTATTCGCTGGTCGTATAGATGTCGGCGGCCTTCGCGCCGCTCGCTGTGGCCAGGGCCCCGACGCCGGCCAGCAGTGCAATCGTGAATGTCCTCATCGTGTCCTCCTCAGAAACTGCCCTCGGCGGTAACAAGAAGGGGAGGCGGTGATCGTTCCCGGCCGTCATGCTGGTTTTTCCCGGAACCGGATCGCGTGTCGGCGTGATTTGTTCCTAGATCGGCTGGTAGCTTTCCGACCCGCAGATGTCGTCCGCTTCGGCGCGCCGGCGATCGACCACTTTTCCGCCGGTGATGGTCACGATGTAGGTCTGGGCGCCGAGCGCCGAGCCGGTCGCGGAGGTCAGCTGGGCGCGGACGCAGGCTGTCCAGCCCGGTCCCCTCACCTCACGATGGGGCGTGGCGACATGCACCTCGCGGGGATTGGACGTGCTGAGGAAAACGAATTCGATCTGCTCGCGCACGACGCGCTTGACGTCGGGGGGCGATTCGGGCGGCGCCTGCTCGGCTTCTTTGATGCGCATGAACTCCGGCACCGGTGCGCGGCTATCGGCAAAGCCGCACGCACCGAGCGCGAGCACGCCGGCCAGCAGCGCTGCTTGAGCAATAATCCGCAACATCCGTGAAGGTCCCCTGCGGGCCAACAGATAGGCACGAATGCGATCCGACGAAGTCCCGGCCGATCAAGATTTCCTGAAGGCAGGATTCCTGAGGGCCTGGAACCCGCGGTATTTGCTATTCCGGGATTGCAGGCTAGTTTGTGCCCAGACGATGGGGAGCCAATGAGGATTTTGGTCATAGCGGCCGCGGTGCTGGCGCTGACGGTTGTCTCGGCGCAAGCGCAGATGGGTGGCGGCAGACGCCAGCCTAACGAGGGCGGCCAGAAGGCGGACAACAAGCCAAAGGTCGACGAGAAGGCCTACAAGGCCGCGCTCGAACGCATTCCCGAGTCCAAGGAGAAGTATGATCCGTGGAGCGGGGCGCGTCCGCCTGAACCTGCCAAGAAGCCGAAATAAATGAGGCGGGCGTTGGCGACCCGCCCCTGCTATTTGGCCGCTCTCATCACGCTCCTCCTGTTTTCGTCGCGGCCAGGCATCGCCTGGGAGAGCTGGGGTGGCGATCCCGGCGGCTCGCGCTTCTCGCCATTGCGAGAGATCACGCCCGACAATGTCGGCAACCTGGTTCGGGCCTTCGAATTCCACACGGGCGATCTCGCGGCGCGGCCGCCCGGGGTGATGCGGCGAACCAAATTCCAGGCGACGCCGCTGTTCGTCGAGGACAGCCTGGTCTTCTGCTCGCCTTTCAACGAGGTGATTGCGCTCGATCCCGGCACGGGCGCGCAGAAATGGCGCTACGATCCGAAGATCGCGATCAACCAGCGTCCCGCCAATCGCTACGTATGCCGCGGCGTCACCTACTGGGTCGACGATGAGGCGCCTGTAGATGCCGCATGTCGATCGCGCATCTTCATGGGCACGAACGATGTCCGCCTGATCGCGCTCGATGCGAAGACGGGAATCCCCTGCGCCGGCTTCGGCAAGGGCGGTGAGGTCAGGCCCGATATCGGCACGAAGCTGGAATGGCCCGGCGAATTCCAGATCACCTCGCCGCCGGCGGTCGGCCGCGGTGTCGTCGTGATCGGATCCGCGATCGGCGACAACCGCCGCGTCGACGCGCCAAGTGGCGTCGTGCGCGCGTTCGACGCGCGCACCGGTCAAATGCGGTGGACATTCGAGCCGCTGAAGCGCGACGGTATCGAAGCCGGTCACGCCAATGTCTGGGCGCCGATGTCGGTCGACGCCACGCGCGGGTTGGTGTTCCTGCCGACATCCTCTCCATCGCCGGATTTCTGGGGCGGCAAGCGGCCGGGCAACAACGAGCATGCCAATTCGGTGGTCGCGCTGCGCATCGAGACCGGCGAGCTCGTATGGGCATTCCAGACCGTGCACCACGACGTCTGGGATTACGATCTGCCGGCGCAGCCGACGCTCACGCGCATCGACACTGGAGAAGGTCAGCGCGATGTCGTGATCCAGCCGACCAAGCAGGGCTTTGTCTTCGTGCTCGATCGCGATACCGGCAAGCCGGTGTGGCCGGTCGAGGAGCGCAGCGTTCCGCAGGGGGCCGCGGAAGGTGAACGGCTGTCGCCCACGCAGCCATTCCCGACACATGTGCCGGCGCTGACGTCGCAGACGATCTCGGCAGATGATGCGCTCTCATTCTTGCCCGGCTTGCGCCGGTCTTCTTGCGAACGCCAGTTCGCGGAAGCGCGCAACGAGGGGCTGTTCACACCTCCTTCAACGCAAGGCACGCTGGAATACCCCTTCACCGGCGGCGGCGTGAACTGGGGCAGTGCGGCCTTCGATCCCGTCAACCAGATCCTCTATGCCAACACCAGTCGCGCCGTTCATCTGATCAAGCTGATTCCGCGCGCGGAGGCTGCCGGATTCAATCCGCCGCCCGGCCACGATTTTGGCCAGCAGAATGGCGCGCCGTTTGCGATGTCGCGGGCGATGGTGACATCGCCGCTCGGGTTTCTTTGTAACAAGCCGCCCTGGGGCGAAATGGTTGCGGTCGATCTGAAGGCTGGCAAGATCCTCTGGCGTTCGACCGTCGGCACAACCGAGGATCTGGCGCCGCTCGGCGTGCCGCTCCCCTGGGGCGCTCCGCTCCTCAACGGGCTCGCGGTTACCGCAGGCGGGCTCGTCTTCACCGGCGCGATGGACGCCTATTTGCGCGCCTTCGATGCACGAAGCGGAAGCGAACTGTGGCAAGGCCGGCTGCCGGTGCCCGGCGTCGCCAATCCCATGACCTATCTCTGGAAGGGCGAGCAGTATGTCGCCATCGGCGCCGGCGGCCACTCCGAGGCAGGCACCTCGATCGGCGACAGCGTCGTTTCCTTTCGCCTGGCACGGCCGGGCGAGGGGCCGTCGCTATGGTCGCGTACCATCGATCGTCCCGGTGGACGATTTTTTGCGGCATCATCGGCGGTCGCGCTCGCGATCGTCGCGCTCGTGGTTGCAAGCCTGCGCTGGCGGCGCCGGCGTCGTATCGCGCGAACATGACCCAGCATCGCGCGCGCGATGCGAACGTTCATTCACATCATATGCACTACTGTACGAAAGCGAGGCCGATGCGCCTGTCGCTACGCCAGACGGTGCGGCAATTCCGCACGACATTGTCGCGCGCGATCGCGAGCGTGAACGATTGCGGTAATGTGACGGCGGCGTCGAGGTCGATCGCGGCGCCGTTCGCCGACATGTTTCGCACCGTGCACGCGATGCCGTTGTTTTCAAAGGTGATCGTTCCCCCCTTGAAAACACGGTAGCGCTGCGCTGCACGTTTCTCGATCATCGCGTTAATCCATAATGACGTTTGTAAAATAGCGAGTAGAAATTACGTTGAAATAAACTCAATACTGGCGCTACTTGCACTGCGCTTCAGACTTCGTTTACGACGTCGAAGCGGAGGTCACTCCGCCGACTTTCCCCACAAGCCTTTCCTTTATGGCGTTACGCGCCGATGGAGATATTGATGAAGACCACGCTTTCGCTTCTGTTCGCCGCGGCGCTCTCGCTGTCGTCGATGCCCGCGCACGCCACCAAGCTCGATCTTGCGACCATGAGCTGCAAGCAGTTCCTCGAGAGCGGCGACGACACCATCAAGATGGTGCTGACCTGGATGGACGGCTGGTACAAGGGCGACGAAGAGAACGCGATCATCGACACCGACGTGTTCGTCGAGAACGCCAAGCAGTTCGGCACATATTGCGGAAAAAATCCGAACGTCAGCATCGTCACTGCGGCCGACGAGGTGCTCGGCAAGTAACTTCTCGTGTGCGACGGCGCGACGCGCGATCGCGTTTCGCCTCGCGGCATAACTCCATCGAAAGCCGCGGTGCGCCTTGCGCTCACGCGGCTTCTTCTTTTCGACTGATGCTCACCCCGGCAGCATCGCGAACGCGCTCGACACCATCGCCACCGGCTTGTTGTCGGTGGCCGAGAGCAGCGTGACGCGGCCAAAGCTCATGGTGCGTCCGAGTCGCACCACGCGGGCGTCGGCCAGCACGTCCGACGAGGAGACGGCGCGCATGAAATGCGTGGTCTGGTCGACCGTCGTCATCGGACGATAGCCGCGGTTGGCGGCGAGGTTCGCGATCACCATCGCCGTGTCGGCGAGCGCCATCAGCGCCTGGCCGCAGACCACGCCGCCGTTGCGGCACAGCCGTTCCGAGAACGGCATGCGCAGGAGCGCTGCCGGCTGCCAGTCCGGCATGTCCGGCGGCGGCACGTGCTCGATGCTCTCGACCGACAGGTTGAGATCCTGGACCCAGGGCGCAAAGACCTCGCCGAGGATGCGTCTGGCGTCGGTGATGCCGAACTCGGCTTCTGGCTGCGATGGCATTGCTGTCGTTCCCTCCGTGTTGCCGGATATTTCGGCCATGTGAGCGGATCGGCGCGGCAAAGTCACCCGGTCAGCCGCGGGTCCTGTCGGCTTGAAAATGCCTGACTTCGCCCGATATGATGGCCCGGAGTGGGTATGGGTGGATGATGTTGCGTCGGTATGTCCTCGTGTTTGGTCTGGTCGCGCTCGGCCTCGCGCTGAACGGGTGCACCAAGTGCGGGCCGATCTGGGACGACTGGCTACAGGCGCCGAAATCGTGCAAATCGGACCGGCTCTAGGGCCGAGCGGTCCCGGCGGGCTGCGACAAGGGCGACAAGGCGCGGGCGATCCGCGCCGCCATGGATGATCAAGGAGTCGATGATGAAGCTTTTCCGTATGGCCGCGGTGCTGGCTGTCCTGGCGGTACCGGCCGTGCTGGCGGGACCGGCCTATGCGCAAATGCCCAATCTCAATTTGCTGCAGGAAGGGCCGAGCAAGACCCCCGAGGAGAAGGCCGCGGAAGCCGAGCGTGACAAGGCCTACAAGGAAACGCTGAAGAAGATTCCGGACTCCAAGGCGTCCAACGATCCATGGGGTGGCATGCGCTCCGATCCGCCGAAGCAGCCGGCGGCGCCAAAGGCCTCGGCCGCAACCGGTGCGCCGAAGAAGAAATCCGGCACGACTGCCAATTGACCGTCTGACCGATCGGAGGCGGCTGACGCCTCCGGCCGGGACTCCTGTTCGACCGGCCTGCTTCCTACATCTCGTGAGAGCGTATTGCGAGGAGGCAGGACATGGCCGATCGTCCGCGGGATCTCGCCGAGCGGATGGCGCGCCGGCGCAAGCTGGGCGGCAACCCCGGCCCGACGGCCGGCGACGGCTATCTGCGCGAGACCTTCACGCTGCCGCGCGCGGCGGCGCGGGAGAGGGCGCAGGCTTTCTTCGCCCGCTACCCCAAGGCCGGCTATATGAGCGCGGTCGAGAACTGGCGCGAGCTGCCCGGCGGCGACATCGAATTCACGATGCGGCGGCTGCCCAGCGCGGATTAGGGCCAGCCCTATTCGAAGGTTTCGGATGTGATGCGGATCCGGAACACGGGCTCCTTGGCCTCGTCCAGCAGCTCCATGTGCCATTCGGAATTTTCCTGGAGCTTGCGGGCGATGCCGGCGGCCATGTCGGCGCAGACGCTGGTCATCTCCTTCCAGGCCAAATCGCGATCGGCAAATTCCGACGCCTGGTCGGCACAGCCGGAATAGCGGCCGTTCCGGATTCGGAAGAAGTAGAGCGGCATGGTTGGCACCGATCGCGCGTGACATCCCCCAGGGAAGGCCATCCCTCAAGGCCATCCCTCAAGGTCATGGGCGCGCGCACTCCAATCCCAAACCATCCTGAGATCAATTCCGGGCGGCTACGGAATACATCCGGGGCGCCGTGCCCGTGGTTCTCCGACCATGAACAAAGTTCCTGGGCCCCGCAGGGGCGCTGCGACGGCATGTGGCTTGCTTGGCCTGATAACGGCCAAACAACATGGGCGCGTCATGCTCGGCATTCCTCGCCGCTACTCTCATTTCGTCTTCGGTGTCATCCAGTCCGGCCTGACCTCGCTGATCGCGGCGGGGATTGCCAGCTTTCCCGCAGGGACCGCGATGGTCTTCCTCACGCACTGGATCGTGTCGTGGCTGATCGCATGGGTCGCAATGCTGCCGATCGTGCTGCTCGCAGCGCCGGCGATCCGCGCCTTCTCGCTGCGGCTGACGCGGGAAGAGGGGGCTCGCAAACCGGCCGGCCGGCATGAAAAAACCCCGCTTGGGGAGAGCCAAGCGGGGCAGGAGGTTATTGGAGGCTGAGGTGCTGGGCTGCAACACCATAGCCAGATGAGCCTAGCCGGCTCAGCTTACGACAGCCTGACAATGACGCGAATCGGATCCGGCCCGCTGCGTTCGCTCGTGCCCGCAAACAGAAAACCCCGCTCGGGGAGAGCGGGGTCGTCGTCTGGGTATGGAGGCCCGGTGTCGGTCAACCGGACACGACCAGACCAGGAGAGCAGGCTTGCGCGCGCCTGACAGTGGCTGCGAAAGTCGAGGCCGCAGACTGGCCCCGCACCCGTCCCAATTTCGACATCCGTTCGCACAACTCAGGACACAACGGCGGGCGAGATTTCGCACCGACGGTGCTGCCATGGGGGAAACGTGGCGCGCCGGCAACGGGGTGGCATCATGGACAACGTAGAGCGGTCATTCGCCGCCGCGACGGCGGCTGGCTTCGTGGTGCTGGTGATCGGCATCGGGTTGCTGGTTCTGCTGTAGGGGTGGTGCAGGCATGCCGTGAGACGGCGGCCGGCCCGATCCAAATTGCGCTCCAGTGGTGGAAGACGCATGCGCGCCTTTCAAAAAACGCGAAAACAACCCCATGCACAGTAGCTCTCTGGAAAATGTTCGCGTTCCATCAATGACTTACCGGTAGTATCGCGATACCACATCGTGCCCGGACTCGCCACCGGGATATGCGAATCTCGATTCCCGTGTCGGTCCCTTGCGATGAACAGGCGGCCGCTCCCGGCGGGCATTGTCTCCGGCGCGGACCGGGCGGCGGGCACCGCCACCGCCTGCCGCGTCCGGCAGCGTGTCCTTTCGTCAGCGCCGAAGCCCGTCCTGTGCGGATTAATGAACCCTGATCGCGTCCAGCGGCAAACGGAGCTCGGCGGCCCGCTCTTCGCGATCCTTCTTGCGAAACTCGTTTTCCTTGCGCTCGAACTTGATCATCTCTTGCCGCGCGGCCTCCAGCAGGCGATTGCGCCTGGTCGTATCGTGGTGCGTGTCCGTCATGACTGAGATCCCCGGAGTTGCGGTCCCGTGTCCCGGAAGAAGGCCGCAGACGGCAAAAAGGTTCGGTGCCGCAGGATTACGGAATTCTGACGGCGTCCAGGTCATCGGTCTTTGATGTGCGTCAGCCAGCACCCCAAATCTGCAAAAGAACATATTGCGAACCTAGAACAAATAGGGTACGTTGTTTTATCGCCGCGCCGTCCCCGCCAGCCGTTTGTCCCTCTAGCGAATCCTCGCCATAAGGAGCACGACCCAATGTCCACCACTGCCCTGCGTATCGTCGAAGGATCTTCCATGGACAAGAGTAAAGCTCTGGCCGCCGCGCTCTCCCAGATCGAGCGGCAGTTCGGCAAGGGCTCGGTGATGAAGCTCGGCAAGAACGACCGCTCGATGGATGTCGAGGCGATCTCCTCGGGCTCGCTGGGGCTTGATATTGCGCTCGGGATCGGCGGTTTGCCGAAGGGGCGCGTCGTGGAAATCTACGGGCCGGAATCCTCGGGCAAGACAACGCTGGCGCTGCACACGGTGGCGGAAGGGCAGAAGAAGGGCGGCATCTGCGCCTTCATCGACGCCGAACACGCGCTTGACCCGGTCTATGCGCGCAAGCTCGGCGTCAACATCGACGAACTCCTAATCTCCCAGCCGGACACCGGCGAGCAGGCGCTGGAAATCTGCGACACGCTGGTGCGCTCGGGCGCGGTCGATGTGCTGGTGATCGATTCGGTTGCGGCGCTGGTACCGAAAGCCGAGCTCGAGGGCGAGATGGGCGATGCGTTGCCGGGTCTGCAGGCCCGCCTGATGAGCCAGGCCCTGCGCAAGCTGACCGCGTCCATCAACAAGTCCAACACCATGGTCATTTTCATCAACCAGATACGGATGAAGATCGGCGTGATGTACGGTTCGCCGGAAACCACCACCGGCGGCAACGCGCTGAAGTTCTACGCCTCCATCCGTTTGGACATTCGCCGCATCGGCGCGATCAAGGAGCGTGACGAGGTGGTCGGCAACACCACGCGGGTCAAGGTGGTGAAGAACAAGCTGGCGCCGCCTTTCAAGCAGGTCGAGTTCGACATCATGTATGGCGAAGGCGTCTCCAAGATGGGCGAGATCCTCGATCTCGGCGTCAAGGCCGGCATCGTCGAAAAATCCGGCGCATGGTTCTCCTATGACAGCCAGCGTCTTGGCCAGGGCCGCGAGAATTCGAAAGCGTTCTTGAAGGCCAACCCCGATATCACCGCCAAGATCGAAACCTCGATCCGCCAGAACTCCGGCCTGATCGCCGAGCAGATTCTCGCCGGCAGCCCCGAGCGTGATGCCGACGGCGACGAGCCGGCGGACGAGTAAGCGTCAAGCCTAGAGTTTTTCGCGAGGAGCGGGCGCTGAAGACGTTGAGTTGCCGACGTCGTCAGTGCCCGTTTCGTTTTGCGTTGCATTGATTAGGTGGTGCGATGAAGCGTCTGATCTTGACCAGTTCGTCCGGAAGCGCGCTCGCACGATCGGGGTTAGCGGAGCTTGTCATTTCATCTTCGTTTCACTTTGAGTGGGGACCGCTTCCCTCGCCCGGGAAGCTCGCAGCCTATTTCGCGGCGCGTTCGGCGAATCTCGGGCCAGGTGATCATTGGTCTGATTGGGGCATCCGGTGGCCCAAGGGCATCAAGGATCGCAAAGACTTGCCCCTTGCGGACTTCTGCGAGCGATATGACGTGATCGAACTTTGGTTCGATCCAGCTCCCAGGGATCAATTGCAGCTCGTCTGCTTGCTGGACTACCTCAGCTCCTGCTCAGCGCTAACGCGAAAGCTTAGACTTCGACTTGTGGCATCCGATCTGATGATAGAAAGCGGTGAGGATCTCGCCGCGTCCGAGCCGCACATTCATGTCGCGCGTATCACGGCCCGAGAGTTCGAGACTGCCAAGTTGGCGTGGTCAGCCTACCGCGCAGCGACCCCTGAGGCTTGCGTCGATCTCGTTCATCAAGATCTCAGTGCGTTGTTGATGCTGCGCCCGGCCTTGCTCGATCTCTTGGCAGAACTCCCGTCGCCTTCGACGGGACTCGGTGCGACCGAGATGCGATTCTTGGAGATGCTTGCCGGAGGGTTTGCAAACACGAATGCGTTGTTTCACCTGCGTTCGCTCCGGCGGACGTTCGTGTTTGGAGAGACTGAGTTAGGCCGGTTGCTCGACGGGCTAGCGCTTGGCCCCAGTCCTGCAGTGGCCGGATTGGACGACGAGCTGCGCACGATCGATCGCGAGAATCACAGAGATCGGCACGCCGCATATCTACGCAGCCGGTTGTCGCTGACGGAGTTTGGCGAGGCAGTTCTTGCAGGCAAGGAAGATTTCAGTCGCCACAATCCGATCGACCGCTGGTGGGGCGGCACGCGGCTGACCAACGACCGGCTGTGGCGTTACGGCTCTGTTTTAACCAAGCCTTGAGGCCCCGAGCATGACGCGGCTTGTTCTGACAACAGACTCTTCCGCTGCCGGCGCCCTCGAACAGGCCAGCCTGGGCGATCTCGTGCTCGCGATCAATCGTCGATTTGTCTGGGGTGCGCCGCCATCCGGCGCAGAGCTTGAAGCGTTCTTTGCTCCGCATACGACACAGCTACCCGGCCTTCATTGGCTGGATGACACGCCGGCTTGGCGCCTCGATAAGCCGGGAGTGAAGGGGCGGGGATTGATCGAGCTGTTGTTCGAATGCGAATCGGCCGAACTGTGGATAGAGCCAAACCCAAACGCACAATTGCTTCTGCTCTGGCTCCTCGACCATTGTGGCGGCGAGAGAGTGGCGGTTTCCAGATTCGTGATACGTCAGCTGGACGTTGCCGCTGGTGATGTTGATCCGGAGCGACTTGCGGAGCAAAATCCGCGGACTATTAATCCTTCGCAAGGTCACGTTGAACTGGCCGGCCGTGCATGGCGGGCTTATCGTTCCCCGACGCCGCGGGCTTGGGTCGACCTCCTCAAAACGGATCTAAGCCTGCTTCCGCAGCTGGAGCAGTCCGCAATTGGCCTGCTGGAAGAGCTTCCGAGCGTCACAACTGGTCTTGGAGCTACGGAAACGCGGATTCTAGAGTTAATCGCACCGGGCGAGGTACAGCCGTTTGAAGTTTTTCCGGGTGATCAGAAGCGCAACGAGCGGCGCGTTTTCGATTACTGGGAGGTCGGCACGCTGCTTGATGGTCTCGCACGTTGTCCGGTGCCGGCCATATCGGGGTTGGAGGAGGGACCGTTCTCGCTGGACATGCATGTCGATCCCTCCCGTCACGCGCGGTACAAGCAATCCCGCTTGTCGCTCACTGACCTCGGGAAAGCGGTGCTGGCGGGAGAAGAGGATTTCTGCCGCCATAACCCGATCAGTCGCTGGTGGGGCGGCACCCACCTGACCAGCGATCGGCTCTGGCGTTGGGATCGCGACAGCCGGGCATTGCTTTCTCCTGTCTGATGCGTGCGTGCTGCTCGAGGTGTTTTGGTATTGCTTGTTAATCGCGAGGCCACTGTGTCACATTTGATTCTGACCACGAACCATCTTGCGGCAGCTACGCTTCGGCAGACCAAATTGGCGAATATCGCGCTCGGCTTCTGCATGCGCTTCGTCTTCGGCCAATTGCCCTCCGCAGAGCAGCTTTTGATGGGGCTGGAGCGGCGGTCGGCAAAGCACTGCAATCCAGGCGATCACTGGCTCGACGAGGTTTGTCGAGACTGGCTGGAAGGTTTCGGCACGCGCGATATCGGTTTCTTAGAGCTCTGTGCGAAGTTCGACTCGATCGAAGTGTGGATCGATCCTCAGCCCAACGATCAGCTCGTGCTTGTCTGGTTGCTCGACCTGCTTCGCCCTTACAAGGAGATCACGACGAAGCTGAGCCTGGTGCACACGGATGACAGTGTTGCGGACTATGCTGCGGAGTCCGTCGCAAAATGGAAGTTGCCGGCCTTCGAGGTCGCCGACGATCATTTGGTGATGGCAAGCCGCGCCTGGCGCGCCTATCGGGCTGAAACGCCAAAATCCTGTTTCGATCTGCTGATGACGGATCTGATGATCTTTCCGAGACTTCGATCGGCGCTCATTGCGCTGCTTGAAGAGCTTCCGGACAAGGTGACGGGGCTCGGTGCCAGCGAGATGGATATGCTGGGCTGTGTGAATGAAGGGCACACCGACCCAAAATACATCTCCGAAGCGAGGTGGTATCGCGATGTGTTCGAAGAGGGTGAGGCGAGCGATGCCTTGATCGCATTGGCGGAACATTCGGCGCCGCCCGTTCTGTTGGGCGATCCGGCGTTCGACAATGAGGATCGCTACTTCGGCAGGAGCGAGTGGAGGGTCACGCTAACTGAACTCGGACGTTCCCTTGTCGCCCGAGAAGATGACTTGTGGCGCCACAACCCGATCAAGCGTTGGTGGGGCGGGACTGAATTGACCAACGAACGGCTCTGGCGGTGGGATCGCGAAACCCGATTGCTGATTGCGCCGTAAATCATTGCCGTAGGGTGGATTAGCCGAAGGCGTAATCCACCATCTTTGTCGCCGCGGAAGCTAAAGCGGTGGGTTACGCCGGCGGTCTGCGCCTTCGCGCAGCCGCCCGCTAACCCACCCTACGAAACCTCCGTCGGGTCCTACTCCGCGGCTTCCGCATAATCGCTCACCGGCGGACAAGAGCACACCAGATTGCGGTCGCCATAGACGTTGTCGACGCGCCCCACCGGGCACCAATATTTGTCGGTGCGCGAGGTGCCCGCGGGGAAACAGCCTTCGGCGCGGGTGTAGGCGCGATTCCAGTCGTCATCCGCGATGTCGTGCACCGTGTGCGGGGCGTGGCGCAGCGGCGAGGCCTCGATCTTGAAGCGGCCGCCCTCGACCTCGGTGATCTCCTTCCGGATCGCGATCATCGCATCGCAGAAGCGGTCCAGTTCGGCCTTCGACTCCGATTCGGTCGGTTCGATCATCAGTGTGCCCGGCACCGGGAAGCTCATCGTGGGCGCGTGGAAGCCGTAGTCGATCAGGCGTTTTGCGATGTCGTCGACGGTGACGCCGGACGTCGTCTTCAGCGCGCGGGGATCGACGATGCATTCATGCGCGACGCGGCCCTTCTCGTTCTTGTAGAGCACCGGGAAATGCGCATCGAGGCGCGCGGCGACATAGTTGGCGTTGAGGATCGCGATCTCGGTGGCGCGCTTGAGGCCTTCGCCGCCCATCATCAGGATGTAGATGTAGGAGATGGTGAGGATCGAAGCCGAGCCGAACGGCGCGGCCGAGACCGGGCCGACCGGCGCATTCCCATTCGCCGCCGGATGACCTGGCAGGAACGGCGCGAGATGCGCCTTCACGCCGATCGGGCCCATGCCCGGGCCGCCGCCGCCATGCGGGATGCAGAAGGTCTTGTGCAGGTTGAGATGGCTGACGTCGGCGCCGTAATCGCCGGGTCGGGACAGGCCGACCTGCGCATTGAGGTTGGCGCCGTCGAGATAGACCTGGCCGCCATGGCCATGCACGATGTCGCAAATCTCGCGAATGTGCTCCTCGAACACACCATGCGTCGAGGGATAGGTAATCATGACCGCAGCGAGGTCGTTGGAGTGCTTCTCCGCCTTCGCCCTGAGATCATTGACGTCGACATCGCCATTCTTCTCGCAGGCGACCACCACCACGTCCATGCCGACCATCGCAGCGGAAGCCGGGTTGGTGCCGTGGGCGGAGGAGGGGATCAGGCAGATCTTGCGGTGCGTCTCGCCGCGCGCGGCGTGATAGCCGCGGATCGCGAGCAGCCCGGCATATTCTCCTTGCGCGCCCGAATTCGGCTGCAGCGAGATCGCGTCATAGCCGGTGATGTCGCACAGCCACTTCTCCAGGCGCGCGAACAGCGCGTGATAGCCGCGTGCCTGCTCGCGCGGGGCGAAGGGATGCAACGAGCCGAATTCCGGCCAGGTCAGCGGCATCATCTCGGTGGTCGCGTTCAGCTTCATGGTGCACGATCCCAGCGGAATCATCGCGCGGTCGAGCGCGAGGTCGCGGTCGCTGAGCTTGCGCATGTAGCGCAGCATCTCGGTCTCCGAGCGATGCGCGTGGAACACCGGATGGGTGAGGAAAGAGGTCGCGCGCTTGAGCGTCTCCGGCAGCGCCTCGCGCGTGGTGGCGTCGATCTCGGCGTAAGCAAGCGTGCCGCCGAAGGCCCGCCAGACCGCTTCCACCGTCGCAGGCGCGGTGGTCTCGTCGAGCGCGATACGCAAAGCGCCATCACCGATGCCGAGATTGATCTTTTCGGCGATCGCGCGAGCGACGATCTCGGCACGCTTCGCACCCGCATCGACGCTGAGCGTGTCGAAGAAGTTTTCGCTACTCGGCGCAAAGCCGAGCTTGCGCAGGCCGGCGGCAAGCACCGCCGTGCGGCGGTGCACGTTACGGGCGATCTGCGTCAAGCCTTCGGGGCCGTGATAGACCGCGTACATCGAGGCGATCACGGCGAGCAGCACCTGCGCGGTGCAGATGTTGGAGGTCGCCTTCTCGCGGCGGATGTGCTGCTCGCGGGTCTGGAGCGCGAGGCGATAGGCGGGCGCGCCGCGGGAGTCGACGGAGAGGCCGACGATGCGGCCGGGCAGCGAGCGCTTCAGCGCATCGCGCACCGCCATATAGGCCGCGTGCGGCCCGCCATAACCCATCGGCACGCCAAAACGCTGCGCCGAGCCGATCGCGATGTCGGCGCCGAGTTCGCCTGGCGAGGCGAGCAGGGTCAGTGCCAGCAGATCGGCGGCAACGATCGCGAGTGCGCCCTTCGCCTTCAGTGCTGCGATCGCGGGCCTGAGGTCGCGCACGGCGCCCGACGTTCCCGGATATTGCAGCAGCGCACCAAGCACGTCGGTCTTGTCGAGATCGGTGATGGGATCGCCGACGACCAGGGTCCAGCCCAGGGGCTCCGCGCGGGTGCGCATCACCGCGAGCGTCTGCGGATGCACGTCCTTGTCGACGAAGAAGGCCTTTGCTTCGACCCGCGAGTGCCGCTCCGCGAGCGCCATCGCCTCGGCGGCAGCCGTCGCCTCGTCGAGCAGCGAGGCGTTGGCGACGTCGAGCCCGGTGAGATCGCAGATCATGGTCTGGAAGTTGAGCAGCGCCTCAAGCCGGCCCTGGCTGATCTCCGGCTGATAGGGCGTGTACGCCGTGTACCAGGCCGGGTTCTCCAAAATGTTGCGCTGGATCACCGCAGGCAGAATCGTGCCGGAATAGCCTTGGCCGATCAGCGAGGCGAAGACCTGGTTCTGGGCGGCGAGCTCGCCCATATGCGCGATCGCCTCGGTCTCGCTCAAGGGCTTGCCGAGATCGAGCGGGGCGGCCTGCCGGATCGAGGCCGGCAACGTCTCCGCCATCAGCGCCTCGACGCTTTTCGCGCCGACGGCCTCGAGCATTGCAGTGACGTCGCGTGCCGAGGGGCCGATGTGGCGGCGAACGAAAGCGGCGGTATCGCCGTTGGATTTGCGGTGCGCGGTCATCGCTTGCTCCATCGTCTTTAAGCCGTGTGGGCCTTGTAGGCGGCGTCATCCATGAGGCCGCCTAGCTCGCTCTTGTCGGCAATCTTGATCTTGAAAAACCACGCCTTGCCTTGCGCATCCGAATTCACCAGCGCCGGCTCGGCGGCCAGGGCGTCGTTGATTTCGGTGACCTCGCCCGTAACAGGCGCGTAGATGTCGGAGGCGGCCTTCACGGATTCCACGACGGCTGCGGCTTCCGTCTTCTTCAGGGCGCGACCGAGCTTGGGCAGTTCGACGAACACGACGTCGCCGAGCTGGGACTGCGCGTAGTCGGTGATCCCGACGGTGGCGACATCGCCGTCGATCGCGAGCCATTCGTGGTCGGAGGTGTACAGCGTCGTGGTCATTTTCTTGTCCTCAGCGTTTGTAGGTGTTTTTCACGAAAGGCATCGCGGCGATTTGCAGGGGCAGTCGCTGGCCGCGCACCTCGGCGAAAATCTGTGCGCCAAGCGCGCTCTGACCTGTGGGCACATAACCCATCGCGATCGGGGCACTCAGGCTCGGGCCGAAGCCGCCCGACGTGACCTTTCCGATCGGCTCGCTCGAGGTCGCGTCCGCAAACAGCAGCGCGCCCTCGCGCACCGGCGCGCGGCCTTCAGTGCGCAGCCCGACGCGGCGACGAGCCGCGCCGTGGTCGAAATGAGCGAGAATCGTCTCGGCGCCGGGAAAGCCGCCGGCGCGCGCGCCGCCGGTGCGGCGGCTCTTCTGCACCGACCATTCCAGTGCGGCCTCGACCGGCGTGGTCGTGGTGTCGATGTCGTGGCCATAGAGGCAGAGTCCGCCCTCGAGCCGCAGGCTGTCGCGGGCGCCGAGCCCGATCGGCATGACGTCGGGATTGTCCAGCAGCGCCTTGGCGAGCCGCTCGGCATCGCCAGCAGGAACCGAAATTTCAAAGCCGTCCTCGCCGGTGTAGCCGGAGCGCGAGACGAAGCAGTCGATCCCGGCGACCTTGCGCGGGCCGGAATCCATGAACTTCATGGACGGAGCCTCTGCACATAATTTCGCCAGCGCCGATTCCGCCTTCGGGCCCTGCAACGCGATCAGCGCGCGGTCGGCCAGCGAATCGATGATGCAGTCGTCCGACAGCTTCGCGCGCAGATGCGCCTCGTCCTCGGACTTGCAGGCGGCGTTGACGACCAGGAACAGATGGTCGCCGAAATTGGCGACCATCAGATCGTCCAGAATCCCGCCCTCGGCATTGGTGAACTGGGCGTAGCGCTGCCGCCCCGGCGCAATAGCCACGATGTCCTGCGGCACCAGCCGTTCCAGCGCGCGCGCGGCGTCCTCGACCTTGCCCGACTTCGGCCGGAGCGCGATCTGGCCCATGTGGGAGACGTCGAACAGGCCGGCGGACGAGCGGGTATGGAGATGTTCCTTCAGGACTCCGGCCGGATATTGCACCGGCATGTCATAGCCCGCGAACGGCACCATCTTGCCGCCGAGGGACACATGAAGCCCGTGAAGGGGCGTGCTCTTAAGGGAATCTTGGTCGTCGCGCGCAAGCATCACAGGGGCCCTCGGTGGTTCCCCGGGGATGATTCCCCGGAAGCAACCAGTCGAAGCCCCATCTGTCGCTGTGCCTGAGAGTATTATCCCGTCGGCGGACGCTGTCCGGACCAACCCTTTCTTTTAAAAGGTCTAGGCCCATCGGCGCCTCTTTCCAGATGCTGTCAAAGCCACGCGGTCCTTTTGCCTGAGAGTTTCCGGGGCGGTTGCTCCTTCGGCGCCGGCTACCCAAAGCCGGTCTCTCCCGACGTGGCCGTACGATACAGATGGGTAGAGACCACAAGCTGGCCAAGCCTGTCAACGCGGCATCAGCGGCTTTCCAACGGGATTGCGCGCCTGCGGCAACCCACTGATCCGGTTGCACAGTTTCTGGACAGCGAAGCTGGCCTTGTCTAAAAGCGCTTTGGCCCGCAGATATCAGCCCAAACTCGCGGTTTGGATGGCGTATGGCGGGTCCAAGCACACTCGATTGGATGAACATGAGCGGCGTCAACGAGATCAGGTCGACCTTTCTGAACTTCTTTGCCGAGAACGGCCACGAGATCGTGTCGTCCTCGCCATTGGTGCCGCGCAACGACCCGACGTTGATGTTCACCAATGCCGGCATGGTGCAGTTCAAGAACGTCTTCACCGGCGTCGAGAAGCGGCCCTATCACCGCGCCACCACCTCGCAGAAATGCGTGCGCGCCGGCGGCAAGCACAACGACCTCGACAATGTCGGCTACACCGCGCGCCATCTCACCTTCTTCGAGATGCTCGGCAATTTCTCGTTCGGCGACTATTTCAAGGAGCGCGCGATCGAGCTTGCCTGGACGCTGATCACGAAGGAATTCGGGCTGAAGAAGGACAAGCTGCTCGTCACGGTCTACCACACCGACGACGAGGCGGCGGGCCTCTGGAAGAAGATCGCGGGTTTCTCGGATGACCGCATCATTCGCATCCCGACCTCGGACAATTTCTGGGCGATGGGCGACACCGGCCCGTGCGGTCCGTGCTCGGAGATCTTCATCGATCGCGGCGAGCACATCTGGGGCGGACCTCCGGGCTCACCGGAAGAGGACGGCGACCGCTTCCTCGAGTTCTGGAACCTGGTGTTCATGCAGTACGAGCAGGTGACGAAGGAGGAGCGCGTAGCGCTTCCGCGTCCCTCGATCGACACCGGCATGGGCCTGGAGCGCATGGCCAGCATCATGCAGGGCGTCGACAGCATCTTCGAGACCGATCTGTTCCGTCATCTGATCGACGCGACCGCGTCCGCTCTTGGAAGCGGACCGGACGAGAAGACCGTCGCCTCGTTCCGCGTCATCGCCGACCATCTGCGTTCGTCGGCCTTCCTCGTCGCCGATGGCGTGCTGCCCTCGAACGAGGGCCGCGGCTATGTGCTGCGCCGGATCATGCGCCGCGCGATGCGCCATGCGCAACTGCTCGGCGCGAAAGATCCGCTGATGCATCGCCTGGTATGGGCGCTGGTGCGCGAGATGGGCCAGGCCTATCCCGATTTGATGCGCGCGGAAAACCTGATCGAGGAAACGCTGCGGTTGGAAGAGACCCGTTTCCGCAAGACGCTGACGCGCGGCCTCGCCATCCTCGACGAGAAGAGTGCGTCCTTGAAGAAGGGCGACATGTTCGATGGCGACGTCGCCTTCACGCTGTACGACACCTACGGTTTTCCGCTCGATCTGACGCAGGACGCGCTGAAGTCGCGCGGCATCAGCGTCGACCAGGCTTCCTTCGCCGATGCGATGGAGCGTCAGCGCGTGAAGGCGCGCGCGTCCTGGTCGGGTTCGGGTGAGGCGGCCTCAGAGGCGATCTGGTTCCCGCTGCGCGAGAAGCTCGGCGCGACTGAATTTTTGGGCTACGAGACCGAGATCGCTGAGGGCGTCGTCTCGGCCCTGATCAAGGATGGCAAGGAAACCGACAGCCTCAAGGCCGGCGACAGCGGTGCGCTGCTGCTGAACCAGACGCCGTTCTATGCGGAGTCCGGCGGCCAGGTCGGCGACACCGGCGTGCTGGTCGGCGAGGGCGGCATCAAATTCCGCGTCACCGAGACGCAGAAGAAGCTCGGCGATCTCTTCGTTCATGTCGGCACCTTGGAGAGCGGCGAGCTGAAGCCCGGCACCGCGCTCCAGCTCGAGGTCGATCACAGCAGGCGCTCGTCGATCCGCGCGCATCATTCGGCCACGCATCTCATTCACGAGGCGCTGCGTCAGGTGCTCGGCGATCACATCGCCCAGCGCGGCTCGATGGTTGCGCCTGACCGCCTGCGCTTCGATTTCGTGCATCCGAAGCCGATCACCGCGGAAGAACTCGCGCGCGTCGAGGACATCGCCAACGACGTGGTGCTGGAGAACGACGAGGTCTCGACCCGCGTCATGGGCGTGGACGAGGCCCGCGAGGCCGGCGCGCGTGCGCTGTTCGGCGAGAAATACGGCGACGAGGTTCGCGTCGTCTCGATGGGCCGGACCGCGCGTGAGCGCGGCACCAACGCGCTCGGCTGGTCGGTCGAGCTCTGCGGCGGCACCCATGTCAGGCGCACCGGCGACATCGGCCTGATCACGCTGACGGGCGAGAGCGCGGTCGCCTCTGGCGTGCGCCGCATCGAAGCGCTGACCGGCAACTACGCGCGCAAGCATGCCAACGACACCATGGCGCTGGCGAAAACTGCGGCCAACGAGCTGCGCACCTCGATCGACGACGTCCCGGCGCGCATCAGTGCATTGATGGACGAGCGTAAGAAGCTCGAGCGCGAGCTCTCCGACGCCCGCAAGAAGCTGGCGATGGGCGGCGGTGCCGGCGACGGCGGAAATTCCAACGTCGTGGAAATCGGTGACGTCAAGTTTTACAAACTTCACGTGACGGGATTGCCGAGCGACGAACTCAAATCCCTCGTTGATCAAGCCAAGGCAGAGATCAAGTCGGGCGTTGTCGCGGTTGCAAATACGACGGCTGACGGAAAAGCCAGCCTCGTTGTCGGCGTGACCAAGGATCTATCAACCCGTTTCGACGCCGCAAGCCTGGTCAAGGTTGGCGTGCCTGTCGTGGGCGGAAAGGGCGGCGGCGGCCGAGCCGAAATGGCGCAAGGCGGCGGGCCTGATGGGGCAAAGGCTCTGGACGCCCTGTCGGAGATCCAAAAAGCCATAGCCGGCGCGTAAGGGCCGTCTCTCCTCGTTCCTCAGCCCTTCTTCAGGAAAATGTATTCGGCCGAATAGGGCGCGCTCTTGAACTCGCCGGCCTTGTCGCAGGCGCCGTCGAGCTTGCCGCCATGGGTGTTGATGCGCTGAACCGTCGTGGCGGGCGTGAGGACGCCGCTGCCGCGATGGGCGTTCACTTCCAGCTTCAGCCAGGGAATATCGGCCGGCGTCGCGCCCGGTGCGTTGCCGGCGGCCTTGGCGGCCACGGCGCTGCCGTCGGCATGCTCCCAGTTCGGCCCGGCATAGTGCAGGCCGACCGTCTTGCCCTCGTATAGCAGGGTGGCGATCGGCTCGCGAAATGTCCAGGCGAGCTTGCCGTCGGTGCCGGCCTTGCACTCATAGACCTGCGCGCCTTCGGCGTGGACGCTGAGCACCACAGTTTCGCCGGGGGCGGCGATGGCGGCGGGGAGCGGGTCCGCGGCCGCAGCCGGCCCGGCAAGCAACAGAAGGCAGGGCACGGCAAGCTTGATCGACATGGTCGCGTCTCCAAGGGTCGCAAAAAACAACGGGCCGCGCTTTGGCGCGACCCGTGAGATGTCCGGCCCAGTCGGGCGAAATCGCGGACGACTTACGCCATCGCCTTTTCGAGGTTCTCGGCGACCTTGTCGAGGAAGCCGGTGGTCGAGAGCCAGCGCTGGTCGGCGCCGACCAGGAGCGCGAGATCCTTGGTCATGTAGCCGTCCTCGACGGTGTCGACGCAGACCTTTTCCAGGGTGTTCGCGAACTTGGCGAGCTCGGCATTGTTGTCGAGCTTGGCGCGGTGGGCGAGGCCACGGGTCCACGCGAAGATCGACGCGATCGAGTTGGTCGAGGTCTCCTTGCCCTTCTGGTGCTCGCGGTAGTGGCGGGTCACCGTGCCGTGGGCGGCTTCGGCTTCCACGGTCTTGCCGTCGGGGGTCAGCAGCACCGAGGTCATCAGGCCGAGCGAGCCGTAGCCCTGCGCGACCGTGTCGGACTGCACGTCGCCGTCGTAGTTCTTGCAGGCCCAGACATAGCCGCCGGACCACTTCAGGGCCGAGGCCACCATGTCGTCGATCAGGCGGTGCTCGTAGGTCAGGCCCTTGGCCTCGAATTCCTTCTTGAATTCGCGGTCGTAGATGTCCTGGAAGATGTCCTTGAAGCGGCCGTCATAGACCTTGAGGATGGTGTTCTTGGTCGAGAGATAGACCGGGTAGTTGCGCAGCAGGCCGTAGTTCAGCGAGGCGCGGGCGAAGTCGATGATGGAATCGTCGAGATTGTACATCTGCATGGCGACGCCGGCGCCGGGCGTCTTGAACACTTCCCTCTCGATGACGGTGCCGTCCTCGCCGACGAACTTCATCGACAGCGTGCCCTTGCCCGGGAACTTGATGTCGGTGGCGCGGTACTGGTCGCCATAGGCGTGGCGACCGATGATGATCGGCTTGCTCCAGCCGGGAACGAGGCGCGGCACGTTCTTGCAGATGATCGGCTCGCGGAAGATGCAGCCGCCGAGAATGTTGCGGATGGTGCCGTTCGGCGACTTCCACATCTGCTTGAGGTTGAACTCCTTCACCCGGGCCTCGTCCGGGGTGATGGTGGCGCACTTGACACCGACGCCGACCTTCTTGATCGCCTCGGCGGCGTCGATGGTCACCTGATCGTTGGTCTGGTCGCGGTACTCCATCCCCAAGTCGAAATACTGCAGCTCGACATCCAGGAACGGGTTGATCAGCTTGTCCTTGATGTACTGCCAGATGATCCGGGTCATCTCGTCGCCATCGAGTTCGACGACGGGGTTGGACACCTTGATTTTTGCCATGTTCGGGGAAGCCTCTTGGGAACGGCGCTTTTGGTGCGCCACGGGAATATCCGCCGCCTCTTAGCACCGGGACGCGGCCGGCGAAAGCCAAGGGATTATGCACTTTTAGCTCATCCAGCCTCCGCAGATGGGGGGCGGGAAGCGGCCCTGCCGCGGGGGGCCGGGGTGAAGTTTCAGGCGAGATTTAAAAGTCGAATCCAACCCGTTATTTCCCTTGAGAATTCTGTCAGGACAGGCAAACGACAGGCGGAGGGGCAGCCGGCCGGGTCGGCCTGAATCAATTCCTGAGGCGGCTCCCACAAGGCCTTGAGAACCAGCGTGAAAGCGAGACGAGATGTCGGGGACTGACAAGAGCAAGGCCGGCCTTTCCCTCGACGGTCCCATCGTGATCCTGGTCGAGCCGCAGTTGGGCGAAAACATCGGCATGGCCGCGCGCGCCATGGGCAATTTTGCGCTCGGCGCCTTGCGCATCGTCAACCCCCGCGACGGCTGGCCCAATATTGCCGCCCAGCGCGCCGCCGCCGGCGCCGATCACATCCTGGAAAAGGTCGAATTGTTCGACACGGTCGGCGAGGCTGTCGCTGATCTCGACCTCTTGTTCGCCACCACCGCCCGGCCGCACGACCAGGCCAAGCCGGTGGTCGGGCCGGAGGCGGCTGCGGCGGAGATCTCTGGGCACGTCGCCACGGGCGGCAAGGCCGGCATCATGTTCGGCCGGGAGCGCTGGGGCCTGACCAATGAGGAGGTCGGGCTCTCCAATCGCATCATCACCTTCCCGGTCAATCCGGGCTTCGCCTCGCTCAACCTCGCCCAGGCGGTGCTGCTGGTCGGCTACGAATGGTTCAAGCGGGCGACCTCGGGCGAGCTGCCACACGCCATGCCGGAACGCTCCGAGCGCGCCTCGCAGCACCAGATGCATGCCTTCTTCGACAACCTCATCCGCGAGCTCGACCGGGTCGAATTTTTGCGCCCGGCCGAGAAGCGCGACACCATGCTGGTGAACCTGCGCAACATCTTCAGCCGGATGGAGCCGACCAAGCAGGACATGCACACCCTGCACGGGGTGGTGATGGCGATCGCCGAGGGCCGCAAGGGCCCGGCCAAGGGCGGCGTGCTCGACGGCGAGCAGGCCACGCGGCTGCGCGCCCTTCTGGCTGAGCACGGGCAGGGCGGCGGTGTTTCCGACAGCGGCTCCACGGTCCGCGGGCTCGCCCGCCTGCTTCGTCGCAACCCGACCGATGCGGAGCGCTTGCTCTGGCAGGCCCTGACCCGCGATCGCCGCTTCGCAGGAGCGTTTAAGCGCCAGACCCCGGTCGGCCGGCACATCCCTGATTTCGTCTCGTTCCCGCACCGGATCGCGATCGAGCTGGTGAACCCGGGCGAGGGCGAGGCCATCGCCGCCGACCGCGCAGGCCGGCGGACGTGGCTGGAAGCGCGGAATTATCGTGTGATCGAGATGCGGGCAGCGGATGTCGAGCGCGATCTGGACGCGGAGCTGGCGCGGCTTCAGGGGATGATCGAGCAAAGCTCATAGGTCTCGTAGGTTGGGCAAAGCGAAGCGTGCCCACCATGTCGCAACAAAACTGAGACAGAAATGGTGGGCACGGCGCTACGCGCCTTTGCCTACCCTACGAGATCGAGCTTATATCACCCCCGCCCGAGCTGCACCTCGCGCTCGACCGCAATCCAAGTCGTCCGGGCCACCGCCAGCAGCTTCCCGGCTTCATCATGCGCGGCCGCCTCGGCTGTGCGTTTGCGGCCCTCGCGGCCTGTCGGCCAGGCTGTGATGATGCAGCGCTCTCCCGGGCGCGGGCGGGCTTCGATCCGCGCTGACATCCGCCCCAGCAGGAGCGGTGTCTTGTCGAAGACGCCGCTCTGCTGATCGCAGTTGCAGGCAAAGCCGGTGGGGCAATCGAGTGCCGACCAGAGAAATTCGGGCGCGACCAGGCCGTCATCGGCGGCCAGATTTGGATCCGGTGTCCAGCTCGCGGCGAGAACGGCGCTCTGCGAGTGACGCGCGAGCAATCCGGCGAAGATGCGCAGGCCATCTCCTTTCGCCCTTGCGGGACCGCAGACGAAGCAGGTCGGCAGGGGATGCTCGTGCGGCTTGACCGGGGTCAGCAATTCGGCGGCGCAGGCTTCCTCGAAGCTGGCTTTTTCCAGACGTGCAAGCTCGACATTTGCCGGTCGCCCGGTCGCGACGATGTTGCCGCCATCGCGAAGCTCCCATGTGCCGTCGTCCGTCGCGATCGCATCAAGTGGCGTGTCCAGGGGAGACGGTGCGCGCAGCGTCACCTCCGCAGCCCCGGGAATGTACCGGGCCAGACGGCCGCAGACATAGCCGCCATTCCCGGAGTTTGGCGGGCCGCAATAGCGCTTGTCGATGATGATCGGTGTCATCGGTCTCTCTCTTCCCGGTGCACTTTACCTGATCTTGAGGACAATTCGCCCCTGAACCGTTCGGTTGGCCACGGCACGCATGGCTTCTCCGGCCTCCTCCAAAGGGAGGACGCGATCGATGTGCGGGCGGATTTTTTCTTCGGCCAGCAATTGCATCAGCGTGGCGTTCATGCGCGCGGCCTCGGCGGAAAATTTCTCCGCCCAAGCGCCGACGAAGACACCGAGGATGGAATAGTTCTTCAGCAGCGGCAGGTTCATCGGGAGCTGTGGAATCTCGCCGCTGGTGAAGCCGATCGGCATCAGCCGTCCGCCCCATTTCATCAGCCGGGCCATTTGCTCGAAAATCGCGCCACCAATATTGTCGAAGCCGATGTCGATGCCTTCTCCCGATGTGATCGATTTGATCCGGTCGCGCAGATCTTCGCTGCGATAGTTGACGATTTCGCCGGCGCCGTAGCTTCGCACCAGGGCAGCCTTGTCATCGGAGCCGACACCGGCGATGACGCGCAGGCCCAGATGGCGGCCGAGGTCGACGGCGGCAAGCCCAACTCCACCGGCCGCGCCGGTAATGAAAACGGTTTCGCCGCGTTGCGCCCGTGCCCGCTCGACCAGCGCATAATAGGCCGTGCCGTAATTGTGCAGGACGGTCGCCGCGACTTCGAACGCGACATCATCAGGCAGAAGAACGCTCTTCGAGTCCTTCGCTGTCATCCGTTCGGCGTAGCCGCCGGTCCAGGCGCTGCATGCCACACGATCGCCGGGCACGAATGTCGTAACCTTGTCGCCGACCGCGACGACGACGCCGGATGCTTCCGTGCCGGGCACGAAGGGCGTCGGCGGACGCATCTGGTAGAGGCCCGAGACCAGCAACTGGTCCATGAAACTGACCGAGGCCGCGTGGACGTCGATGAGAATTTCGTCGGCGGCCGGCTTCGGCTCGTCGATCTCGCCGAGGCGCAAATCGCCTGGTCCGGTGAACGAGCCGCATAGAACTGCTCTCATCTTGTCGCTCCAGCGGATTGCCTATATTCGGCAGGTTCTCTCAACAGCGTCGCATATCCCGCCACGAGCTTGACGAAATCGGCCTGTCGCGCTGCACCGGTTTTTTCAAACAAATGGCGGACATGCGTCTTGACCGTCGTGCCGGCAACGCCGAGCGCTGCAGCGACTTCGGGAACGCTGCCGAGCTCGACGATCGCGAGCAGAACGCGCAACTCGGTCGGCGTCAATTTGAATGCCTTGGCGATCAACTCGGAACGCGGCGGTATCGTCAGCGCCGTCTTGCGAACGAACAAGGCCGCCACGGCGCTGTACGCTACGCCCGCACTTCGGCGCGTACCGGAAGTCAACGGCAAAGCGTGGGCGACATGACGTTGCCCATCCCTCCCGAGCATCGGCACTCCGCTGGTGCCCAGGATGGCGTTTCCTTGCCCGGCCACCGTGAAAAAATGTTGCAAAGTCTGGTTGATCGCTGGATCGCTGGCCACGAGGTGCCCGCGGATCTCAAGCAGGATGTCGCGAGCATCGAGGATGGCTTGGCCGGCCGTATTGGCGTGAACGAGCCGCGCGTGCGCGTCGACGAGATATAGGCCGACGTCGAGCCCATCGAGCGTGTCGGCGAATGTGGCGGCATCCACGGACATTCGGGGGAAAGGAAACAGCGCGTTCATCGCGGAGCTCCAGCAGGCCGACGATCTTCCGTCCGGCGACGAGCGAAAGGACGCGGCACCAACATGGGAACGCGGCGGCGATACTCTTGATAAGTCGCGCCGAACTCGGCGATCAGATCCCGCTCCTCGAACTGCAACCCGACCAGGATGTAGACTGTATTCCCTAGCGCGAACAGCAAATGACCGGCGGTCATCTCAGGCGTGGCCCAGAACGCGAGCAGAAAGCCCAGCATGAGCGGATGCCGCACGATCTTGTAGAGCAGCGGCGTCCTGAAGGATTGGCCTGATATTTCGGCCCCGCGTAGCGCGACGAAAGCCTGGCGCAGGCCGAACAGATCGAAATGGTCGATCATGTGGGTCGAGGCAAACGCGATCAACCAGCCGAGCCAATGGATGCCGATCAGCAACCAAGCCGCAATTCCACCGATCTGCCAGACCGGTGTCGGGATCGGACGCCATTGCCAGAACAGCAGCAGCAGGATCAGGCTGGAGAGCAGCACGTAGGTGCTGCGCTGGCTGGCCGCGGGAAGGAATTTGACCGACCATTGCTTGAAGGCGGGGCGCGCCATGACGCTGTGCTGGATCGCAAACAGGCCCAGCAGCAGCAGATCGACGACGATGGCCTCGCCTGGATTCGTGTGGCTACCGACGTCAATCGACTTGTCGATCGACTTGGGCACGACATAATTGCCGACGAAACCGAGGGCGTAGAGAAATGAAGCCGTGAATATCGCATAGCTGACGATGGCGTAGAGCAGGATTGCGAGGCGCGCGAACATGTTTTTTCCTATTGTGCCGATGGATGCGGTGCCGCATGCAGGAGCGCGAACCGCTCGCTGGCGGTCAGGCTCGATCTGGCCCGACTCATATCGGCGGACCGTCCCCTGCGCGTCCCCCGGGGGACGCCGCGAGGGGAGAGGATCTCCATGACGGCTTTTTTGCTTGGAGCGTTCGGGTTCCCGGAGGTCCACGCTGATGACCGCCCGATCAAGCTGAACCTGCGCAAGGGACTTGCGCTGCTGATCTATCTCGCGGAGGCCAAGGGCGCCGTCGCGCGAGACGTGATCGCGACGCTGCTGTGGCCCGAAACTGCCCGCGAGACGGGCCTCACGCGATTGCGGCGCCTGCTTCATCGCATCGAGCTCACGCTCGGCCAGCCGGTTTTCGAGACCGACCGCACCAGCGTGCGGTGGTCCCCGGCGGTCGCGCTGAAGGTCGACACGCACCAGTTCGAGAGTGCGTGCGATCGCGGCTGCTTCGAGGAGGCCTGCCAGATGTATCGGGGTGACTTCCTCGCGGGCTTCGCTCTGGACGATTGCCCTGAATTCGACGATTGGGCGTTTTTTCGCCGCGAGGCGCTGCGGGGACGGCTCGTGCACGCGCTGGAGCGCCTCGTGCAGGACAGGAATGCCGCCGGCGACCATTTTGCCGCCACAGTGCACGCGGGACGTCTGGTCGAGCTCGATCCCTTGAGCGAGGTGTACGGCCGGCATCTGGTGCGCAGCCTTTTGCTGGCCGGCGACCGAAGCGCGGCAGAACGGCATCACGCGGCACTGACGCAGCGGCTGCGCGACGAGCTTGGCGTCGCGCCTGAAGCCGAGACCGAGGCGCTCATGGACCCCGGCGCGGCGTCGTCGCTCGCCGCCGTTCCGACGACGCGCTACGTCAAGGGTGCCGGCGTGCATCTGGCGTATCAGACCTACGGAAGCGGCCCGCTCGATATCCTGGTCATGCCCGGCTTCGTGTCGCATGTGGAACGCGCCTGGGAGCATCCCGCGAGCCGGACGTTTCTGGACTCATTGATGAAGCTGGGGCGGCTGATCGTATTCGATCGCCGCGGCATCGGGCTGTCCGACCGGGTCGGATCGGCGCCTGGCATCGACCTCACCGCGGAGGATATCGGTACCGTGCTGCGGGCGGTGGATGCGCGCCATGTCGTGCTGTTCGGCGCGTCCGAATGCGGGCCGGCCTGCATCAAATTTGCGGTCGATGAGCCGCGTCTCGTGGCCGGGCTCATTCTGTTCGGCGCATTGGCCAAGGGTTGCTGGTCACAGGACTATCCGCACGCGTTGCGCGCCAGCCAGTACGATGCCTGGAGCAAGCACCTCATCGCGCAATGGGGAGGTCCGGTGGGGATTGAAACCTTCGCGCCGAGCCTTGCCGGCGATCCCAAGGCGCGCGCCTGGTGGGCGGGGCTGCTGCGCGCGGCGTCCAGTCCCGGCGGCATCTCGGCGGTGCTCGAGGCGTTTCGCGACGCGGACGTGCGACATCTTCTGGCGCAGATTGCGGTGCCGACGCTGGTGCTGCATCGTCGGGACGACAAGGCCGTACGGATCGCGGCCGGCCGCGATGTGGCGAGCCGGATCAATGGTGCGGAATTCGTCGAGCTCGACGGCCATGATCATTGGTTCTTTGCCGGCGATCAGCAGCCCGTGCTCGATGCGATCAAGCGATTTGCAGAGGCTTTGCCACGCGAAGGGAAATCGAGGCGGTGAAGCCCTAAGCCTCATTTATTGGCACGTTTCGTGCCTCCCAAAGCGGCACGAAACGACGTGACACAGTGCTTAGCGAAGGGAGATCCTGACATGAAACGCGAAGACCTCACCGAGAAGCTGCTCGACATCAAGCGCGAGAAGGGCTGGAGCTGGAAATATATCTGCGAGCAGATCGGCGGCTATGCCGAGGTGCTGATCGTCGGCGCGATCCTCGGTCAGATGAAATTGACAAAACCGCAGGCCGCGAACGCCGGCGAGCTGTTCGGCCTGTCGAAGGCCGAGACTGCGATGCTCAACGAGGTGCCGATGCGCGGCACCGGCACGCCGATGCCGCCGACCGATCCCCTGATCTACCGCTTCTACGAGATGGTGATGGTCAACGGCCCCGCGTGGAAGGCGCTGATCGAGGAGGAATTCGGCGACGGCATCATGTCGGCGATCGACTTCGACATGGCGATCGAGCGCGTCGCCAACCCGAAGGGCGACCGCGTCAAGTTCACCATGAGCGGCAAATTCCTGCCGTACAAATATTACGGCGCCAGCGGCAACGTGCCGGAATACGGCTTCAAGGAAGGCTGACCGCGGCGAACGCGTCGCGCAATTCCTTGATAGGCGCCATCTCGCGAACATAAGTGAAGGAGCCGTGCTCCTTCATCTCGCGTGCGCTCGTCAGGAATGCCGTGAGCGCAAATCGCGACATCGCGCCGCCGACGCTGATGCGCTTGACGCCGGCTTCCGACAGCTGCGCGAGCGTCAGGGTCGGATCGGCAAAGCCCATCACGAGATTGAATGGTTTTCCAATCGACGAAACCACCGTCTTGATGGTCGCGAGATCGTGCACGCCGGGCGCGTAGAGCACGTCGGCGCCGGCGGCCTCGAACGCCTGAAGGCGCTTGATCGTGTCGTCGAGATCGTTGCGGCCGTGCAGAAGATTTTCGGCTCTGGCCGTCAGTGTGAACGGAATGGGCAGGGAGCGGGCCGCCTCCACCGCGGCCTGCACACGCTCGACGGCGCGTGCGAAATCGTAGATCGGCCGGCTCCGGTCTCCCGTCGAGTCCTCGATCGAGCCGCCGACCGCGCCAGCTTCGGCGGCGCGCCGGATCGCGTCCGCCGCGCGCCGCGGCTCATGCGCGCCGCAGTTTTCGAGGTCCACGCTGACCGGTAGTGGCGTGGCTTCGGCGATCGCGCGGCAATTGTCGAGGATGGCATCCAGGCTGACGGTCGAACTCCCGAGCGTGTTGGCCAGTCCAAGGCTGGTGGTTGCGAGCGCCTCGAAACCCATCGCGGCCAGTAGCTTCGCGGTGCCGGCATCCCACGGGTTGGGAATGATGAAGGCGCCCGGCCGGGTATGCAGGTTCTGAAACGCTTTCGCCTTCTCCAATTGGGTCGCCATGTCTTTTTGAGTAGCCATGTCTCTTTGCTCCGCGCGAGATGGTCGGTTCGGTGCAGCCATAGGCGACTTCACGCCATCCGCCAAATTTGTTATTTCTCTCTGGTTCATCAGTTTTTTGCATAGGGGTGACCTCATGGACAGCGATGCGCTCAACACTTTCCTTGCCGTTCACCGCCGCGGCGGAATCTCGAATGCCGCAAAATTCCTGCACCGCTCGCAGCCGGCGATCTCCCGCCGCATTGCGCTGCTGGAGCAGGAGCTCGGTGTGCCGCTGTTCGAACGTGTGGCGGGGCGCACGCTTCTCAGCGATGCGGGGCGTGTTCTGATCCTCTATGCGGAGCGGGCCGTTGCGGCCGCACAGGATGCCGAGCAAGCCGTCCGCGCGCTGACCAAGCAGACATCGGGACCGGTTTCGCTGGCTGTGACCGGGACGCTTGCCGACAGCCGCCTGTCAGGGATCATGAAGGGATTTGCGAGGGCTCATCGGGGTGTCGCGCTCACCTTGCGCACGGCGACCAGCGCCGAGGTTAGCGCGCTCGTCCGCCGTGGCGAGGCGACGATTGGCCTGCGCTACAACCTCGACCGTTCGCGCGATCTCGACTGCGACCCGATCCTGTCCGAGAAGCTCCAGGTCGTCTGCGCCCCCGACCATCCGCTCGCCGGACGCCGGGTGAAGCGGTTGGCTCAGCTCGCGAGCGAGCGCTGGATCGCCTTTCCCGAGATACAGGGCCGACCCGAGGTCGCGGCCGCGCATATCTTCGCGTTGTTTCTGACGCAGGGCCTGGGTGACGTGGTGTGGACCGCGGTCGACAGCCTGACCGCCCAGAAGCGGCTGGTGGAGTCAGGGTTCGGCCTGGCGCTGCTCGCGCAAAGTCATGTCGCAGAAGAACTCGGCTCGGGCGCGATGTCGACGATTGCGGTCGGTGATCTCTCTGCCAGCCACAACGTGGCGATCGTCACCCGGCGCGACGGCTTTCTGAGCCTGGCCGCGCAACGTCTGCTGGACGCCATTCGAGGCGGCTATGGCGCTTCGCGAAGTCGGGGAATAAAACGGCCGGCGCGCAAAAATTCTGCACGCCGGCCGGACGCGTAGGAGCGGGCGCTATTTCCCCGCCTTCACCTCGGCCGCCGCCACCGCGATCAGCTCGTTCATCTTGGCGCGAATCGCCTGCTCGGTGACGGACACGTTCTTGGCAGCGAAATCGGCCGCGACCTTGCGCAGGACGTCTGCGTCGCCGGCTTCCTCGAAATCGGCCGCGACCACCTCCTTGGCATAGGCCCTCGCCGCGTCGCCGGTGATGCCGAGCTGCTCGGCTGCCCACAGGCCGAGCAGCCGGTTGCGGCGGGCCTCCGCCTTGAATTTCTGCTCCTCGTCGAGGGCGAATTTCTTCTCGAAACCTTCCTGGCGCTTGTCGAACGTGCTCATGCCTTTTCCAATTCCCTGCTGACTGGACCCGGCGCCCTCGTTGCGACGGCCCCTTCGCATGCCTAGATAGGGGGCACGAATCGGCAAAACAACGAGCCGTTAAGCCGCAGGCAAGGCGGTATAAGTTGGCATCGGATGAGCCGGATCGATTGTGCTGGGACAGCCAATCGGATAGGTTGCCTGAAGGTCCGGTTCCCGTTCTGTTTCCAAGGGTTGCAGATCGGTTCCAGGCCATTCACAGCCGCTCCGCTGTGGGTCGTAATCCCTAGCAACCGGAGCACACCAAATACATGGATTTCAACAAAACACGGTACATCCCCATGAGCCGTCGGCGTCGCATTTATGAAGGCAAGGCAAAGGTTCTGTATGAAGGCCCGGAGCCCGGTACCCTGATCCAGCACTTCAAGGACGACGCCACAGCGTTCAACGCGAAAAAGCATCAGGTGATCGAGGGCAAGGGTGTCCTCAACAACCGGATCTCGGAGTACCTGTTTCAGCACCTCAACGACATCGGGGTGCCGACCCACTTCATCCGCCGCCTCAACATGCGCGAGCAGTTGATTCGCGAAGTCGAGATCGTGCCGCTGGAAGTGGTGGTGCGGAACGTCGCCGCCGGCTCGCTGTCGCAGCGCCTTGGCATCGAGGAAGGCACGCAGCTGCCCCGCTCGATCATCGAATTCTACTACAAGAACGACCAGCTCAACGACCCCATGGTGTCGGAAGAGCACATCACCGCCTTCGGCTGGGCGACCCCGCAGGAGATCGACGACATCATGGCGCTCGCCATTCGTGTCAACGACTTCCTCACCGGTCTCTTCCTCGGCATCGGCATCCGCCTCGTCGACTTCAAGATGGAGTGCGGCCGGCTGTTCGAGAACGAGATGATGCGGATCATCGTCGCCGACGAGATCTCCCCGGACTCCTGCCGTCTGTGGGACATCAAGTCGAACGAGAAGCTCGACAAGGATCGTTTCCGCAGGGATCTCGGCGGGCTGCTTGAGGCCTATACCGAAGTCGCCAAGCGTCTCGGCATCCTCATGGAGAACGAGCGTCCGCAGGGCTCCGGCCCGGTGCTGGTGAAGAGCTAAGGGGTTTTCGACGTGAAGGCACGTGTCACCGTTACCTTGAAGACGGGCATCCTCGATCCGCAAGGCAAGGCCATCGAAGGCGCGCTGAAGTCGCTCGGCGTCGACGGCGTCGCCAGCGTCCGGCAGGGCAAGGTGTTCGACATCGAGCTCGCCGGCGCCGACAAGGCCAAGGCCGAGGCGGCGTTGAAGGACGCCGCCGACAAGCTGCTCGCGAACACCGTGATCGAGAATTACCGGGTGGAGCTGATCGGGTGAACGGGATGGCTCACAGCCATCCGACCCTGCGAAAACGCCAGTACAGCGCGCCGCACGCCGTCAGCATCACGCCGAGCAGCGTGTAATAGCCGTACTCCCAGTCCAGCTCCGGCATGTGCTTGAAGTTCATGCCGTAGATGCCGGCAAGCGCGGTCGGGATCGCGATGATGGCGAGCCAGGAGGCGAGCTTCTTGGAGACCGCCGTCTCCTGGGCCTGGCCGACCAGCAAGCTTGCTTCGAAGGCGAAGGCCAGCACCTCGCGCATCGAATCGATCCGCTCCTGAATGTTCCTGACGTGGTCGGTGACGTCGCGGAACAGCGGCTGCATCGTCGCGCGCACCATCGCCAGTTCGTCATGCTCCAGCCTGCGACAGACCTCGACCAGGGGGCCGATCGCAGTCCTGAGCCGCAGCAGGTCGCGGCGCAGCATGTAGAGCCGCTCGATCTGGGCCTTGCTGATCGGCTGGGAGAGTACGTCGTCCTCTATGCTCTCGACCTCTTCGTGAATGCTCTCGAGCACGGGCGAGTAGTTGTCGACGATGAAATCGAGGATGGCGTAGAGGATGTAGTCCTCGCCGCGCGCGAGCGCCCGCGGACAGCTCTCGCAGCGTTCGCGCACCGGCGTGTAGGACGTCGATGCGCCGTGGCGCACCGAGACCAGATAGCCTTCGCCGACGAAGATGTGCGTCTCGCCGAAAGCGATCCGGCCCTCGATCAGCTGCGCCGTCCGCGCCACGATGAACAGGGCCTCGCCATATTGCTCGATCTTCGGCCGTTGGTGCGCGTTGTTGGCGTCCTCGATCGCGAGCTCGTGCAAATCGAACTGCTTCTGCACCGCGCTGAGCAGCGCCATGTCGGGCTCGTGCAGCCCGATCCAGACCACGTGGCCGGGTTTTGCCCGCCAGCTCGAAGCTTCGCTGATAGCGATATTGGCGACGCGCCGACCGTCGACATATGCGCCGGCGGCGACGACACCCTCGGCGGACACCGGCTCGGAGAGGGATGCGGGCAGCGACGGGACATTCATGGCTTCAATCCCGGGCAAGTCGATCGGCCGAACGGCGGGCTATGGCCTGTGCACAACGCTCGCTGGCAAGGCTAGCACTGGTAAAATCCCCGTCAAATGGTTATGTCTGCTGGCGATTTGGCCGCCGTGCCAGCCCATTCCAATCTCGTTCGGAACCTCCGCCATGAAAGCCGCCATCCTCGTGTTTCCCGGAATCAACCGCGAGCGCGACATGGCGCGCGCGCTGAAGCTGATCTCGGGCCATGAGCCGGCGATGGTGTGGCACGCCGAGACGTCGCTGCCTCACGGCACCGATCTCGTGGTGGTACCCGGCGGCTTCTCCTATGGCGATTACTTACGCTGTGGCGCGATTGCGGCGCGGGCGCCGGTGATGGACGCGGTGCGCGACTATGCGGCCAAGGGCGGCCTCGTGCTCGGCGTCTGCAACGGTTTTCAGATCCTCTGCGAGTCCGGCCTCTTGCCTGGCGTGTTGATGCGCAATGCACGGCTGAAATTCATCTGCCACGACGTGCATCTGCGCGTCGAGCGCTCCGACACGCCGTTCACGCGCGGCTACAATGCAGGGCAGGTGATCCGCGTGCCCATCGCGCATGGCGAGGGCAATTATGCGGCGGACGCAGAGACCATCAAGCGGCTCGAAGGCGAGGGTCGCGTGCTTTACCGCTATTGCTCGGCGGACGGCGCAATCGACGATATCAGCAACATCAATGGCGCCGCGCAATCCATCGCCGGCATCGTCAACGACAAGGGCAACGTGCTCGGCATGATGCCGCATCCGGAAAATCACGTCGAAGACATCATGGGCTGCACCGACGGCCGCGGCCTGTTCGCCGGCCTCACGGCGCATCTGGAAAAGGCCGCGTGATTGCGTTCGTGCTGAAGCGGCTGTCGGCCGCTGTCGCCGTCGTTGCGTTCGCGACTGCCGCGTTCGCGCAGGATTTCCCCAAGCGTCCCGTCACCATGATCGTGCCGTTCGCGGCCGGCGGCACCTCGGACGTGATCGCGCGCACCGTTGCCGAGCAGATGGGCATCGCGCTCGGCCAGACCATCGTGATCGAGAACGTCGCCGGCGCCGGCGGCTCGACCGCTCTGGCGCGCGCCTCCCGCGCCGAGCCTGACGGCTACACCATTGCGATCGGCAATGCCGGCACCAACGCCGCGACCTATACGATCTATCCAAAGCTGCCGTTCACGCCGGACTCCTTCGTGCCGATCGCCATGGTGGCGAAGACGTTCGGCATCATCGCCGTGCGCAAGGATTTTCCGGCGAAGGACCTCAAAGAATTCATCGCCTACGCCAAGGCCAATCCGGGCAAGATCAATCTCGGCCATGCCGGCGTCGGCTCGTCGAATTACCTGATCTGCAAAAGCTTCGTCACCGCCGCCGGGATCGACGCGACGCTGGTCGGCTATCGCGGCGCCGCGCCTGCGCTCACGGACGCGATCGGCGGCCAGATCGACGGCGTCTGCGATGCGGCGGCCTCCGTCTCGCAATCGGTTAACGAGAAGCTGGTGCGGGGCCTCGTGGTCGGCTCGAATGTGCGGCTTGCCACGCTGCCCGATCTGCCGACATCAGCCGAAGCCGGCCTGCCTGAATTCGAGGCGCAGGGCTGGAACGGCCTGTTCGCGCCCAAGGGCACCCCACTCGCCGTGATCGCCAGGCTGAACGCCGCCGCGCGCACGGCGGTTGAGACTGACGCGGTGAAAAAGCGTTTTGCCGAGTTGTCGACGGTTGCGCCGGATGACAGCGAGCATGCGCCGGAGCTGCTTCAGCAACTGGTGACGCGCGACGTCGAGAAGTATCGGAAGATGCTGGCGGACGCCGCCAAGCAATAGCTAGCGCTTCTTCAGCCGCTCCACCGGGATCGTCATCGCAGCGACGCCGGCCATGACCAGCACCAGCCCCAGCGCCAGGTTCGACGGCACGCTCTCGCCGAGCAGCAGCACGGACAGGCCAACACCGATCGGGATGCGCAGATAGCCTTGCGCGTTCGTCGTCATTGTGCCGAGCCGTCCGAGGCACATGTAGAACAGCATCAGCCCCAAGGCGCTGGAGACGATGCCCATGACGATGGTGGCTGCGATCGCCGTCGGCGTCGGGTGCAGCGTCCAGGGCTGGTCGATGATCAGCGAAGGCGGCAGCAGGATGAGGCCGCCGAACAGCAGCGAGCCGGCGGCCACCACCATCGGGTCGTATTCGGACAGCCGCAGGCCGAAGATCGTGGCGCAGGCAAAGGAGATGGTGGCGAGCAGGATCGCGATCTCCGCCACGATCTCACTACCGAAGCCGCGCAGCGCATCCAGGCCCACGATGACGATTGTGCCGGCAAGGCCGAGGATCGCGCCTGCGAGCTTCAACAGCGTTGCCGGCTCGTGCCGCGTGATCAGCGAAGTGATCAGGAAGGCGAAGATCGGCGTCGTCGAGGCCAGCACCACCGTGTTCGACGCCGGCACATATTGCTGCGACCAGGTGATGATCAGGAACGGGAAGGTCGAGTTGATCAATTGCTGGGTCGCGAACAGCTTCCAGGCCTTGGCGTCAGTCGGGATCCTGACGCCGCGCATCCACAGGATCGCGAACAGGAAGGCGGCCGCGATCAGCGAGCGTGCCGAGATGAAGGTAACAGGCGGGATCGTGTCCAGCGCGAGCTTGGCCAGCGGATAGGTGGAGCTCCAGCAGCAGGCCAGCGCGACCAGCAGCGCATAGTCACGCCAGTTGCGCGCGCCGGCGGCGGGCATGGACGGCAATTGCGAGGCCGTGGCGCGACCTGTCGGCGATGTGCTCTGCGGCACCTTGATGTTGCTCCCCGCGCGACAGCGCTGGACACAAGTCTGGGCGAGGGGGCACCAAAAGGGAAGGCGGCGAGCTATGCGTTTGGCTGCGGTGCCGGCTTCCGCTTCACCCGCTTGATCGTGCCGGAGAAGGTGAAGAGGGGCCGCCCGCCTGATGTCAGCTTGCCGCGCAGGAAGATCAGCGAGCCGCCGGCGCGTGAGACTTCGCCGACGCATTCGATCAGTTCGCCCTCGCGTGCCGCGTCGAGGAAGTCGCAGGCGAAATTGGTGGTCACGGCCGGCCCATCCAGTTCGTGGGTGGCGATCGCGAACAGGCAATAGTCGGAAAACGCCATGAAGCAGCCGCCATGGACGTTTCCGGAGCCGTTGAGGTGCTTTTTCTCGACTCGGAACGCCGAGCGGACGCTGCCATCGTCCTCGATCTTGTGCCAGAACGGGCCGATGTGGCTCTCAAAACTGTCGCGAATCCAGGTTCGCCAGCCCTGGAATTCCCCATCAGTGGCGATGTGGAGGTCGGAGCGGCGGGGCGGGGGCGCTTTGGTCAATTCATGCAAGGAAATGGGCCTTCAATTGCGGGTCTTTTGCCCTTAAATCCGATCTGTCCGCGCTGTGCAATTCCTGTTCCCGCAGCCCACGGCCGCAAAACGTGGGACAGCGGGAAAATGCGCCATAAAGGGCTTTTCCAAGCCGCCCGATGTTCCTAAGAACGGCCAACTGCTGCCGAAAGCCCAAATTCCATGAAGAACGAACCCAAGATCACCCCCGAGCTGATTGCCGCCCACGGGCTCAAGCCCGACGAGTACGAGCGCATCCTGAAGCTGATTGGGCGGGAGCCGACCTTCACCGAGCTCGGCATCTTTTCGGCGATGTGGAACGAGCACTGCTCGTACAAATCCTCGCGCCTCCATCTGAAGGGTCTGCCGACCAAGGCGCCCTGGGTGATCCAGGGTCCCGGCGAGAACGCCGGCGTGATCGACATCGGCGACGGCCAGGCCGTGGTCTTCAAGATGGAGAGCCACAACCACCCGAGCTACATCGAGCCTTACCAGGGCGCCACCACCGGCGTCGGCGGCATCTTGCGCGACGTCTTCACGATGGGCGCGCGTCCGATCGCCTGCCTCAACGCACTGAGTTTTGGCGCGCCCGAACATGCCAGAACCCGGCATCTCGTCTCCGGCGTCGTCGCCGGGGTCGGCGGCTATGGCAATTCCTTCGGCGTGCCGACGGTCGGCGGCCAGGTCCGTTTCCACACCCGCTATGACGGCAACATCCTCGTTAACGCGATGGCGGTCGGCCTCGCCGATACCGACAAGATCTTCTATGCGGCCGCCTCCGGCGTGAACATGCCGATCGTCTATCTCGGCTCCAAGACCGGCCGCGACGGCATCCACGGCGCCTCGATGGCCTCGGCCGAGTTCGACGACAAGTCCGAGGAGAAGCGCCCGACGGTGCAGGTCGGCGATCCCTTCGCCGAGAAGCTGCTGTTAGAGGCCTGCCTCGAGATCATGGAGAGTGGCTGCGTCATCGCGATCCAGGACATGGGTGCGGCTGGCCTGACCTGCTCGGCGGTCGAGATGGGTGCCAAGGGCGACCTCGGCGTCGACCTTGATCTCGACGCTGTGCCGACGCGCGAGACCGGCATGAGCGCCTACGAGATGATGCTCTCGGAGAGCCAGGAGCGCATGCTCATGGTGCTCAAGCCCGAGAAAGAGAAGGAAGCTGAGGCGATCTTCAAAAAGTGGGGCCTCGATTTCGCCGTGGTCGGCTACACCACGCCGAGCAAGCGCTTTGTGGTCAAGCACGGCGGCGACGTCATGGCCGATTTGCCGATCAAGGAGCTCGGCGACGAGGCGCCGCTCTATGACCGTCCGCATGTCCCCTCGACCGCGCTGCCGGTCGTGCACGCGCGCGAGGTGCCGTCGCCGATGGGTCTCGGCGCTGCGCTGGAAAAGCTGATCGGCACGCCCGAGCTGTGCAGCAAACGCTGGGTCTGGGAGCAGTACGACCACGTCATTCTCGGCAACACCATGCAGCGTCCTGGCGGCGATGCCGCCGTGGTGCGCGTGCAGGACGGCCCGAAGGGCTTGGCGCTGACCGTCGACGTGACGCCGCGCTATTGCGAGGCCGATCCCTATCAAGGCGGCATGCAGGCGGTGGCAGAAGCCTGGCGCAACATCACCGCCGTCGGCGGCAAGCCGCTCGCGATCACCGACAATCTCAATTTCGGCAATCCTGAAAGGCCCGAGATCATGGGCCAGTTCGTCGGCTGCCTGAAGGGCATCTCGGAAGCCTGCCGCACGCTCGACTTCCCGGTCGTCTCCGGTAATGTCTCGCTCTACAACGAGACCAACGGCCGCGCGATCCTGCCGACGCCCTCGATCGGCGGCGTCGGCCTGCTGGATGATTTCACCAAGTCAGCCTCGCTCGCCTTCAAGGCCGAAGGCGAGGCGATCCTCTTGATCGGCGAGAACCATGGCTGGCTCGGCCAGTCGGTGTATCTCCGCGACATCTGCGGTCGCGAGGAGGGCGCACCACCGCCGGTCGACCTCGCCGCCGAGAAGCGCAACGGCGACTGCGTGCGTGGCATGATCCATGCGGGCACCGCGACCGCCGTGCACGATCTCTCCGACGGCGGTCTTCTGATCGCGCTCGCCGAGATGGCGATGGCGAGCGGCATCGGCGCAGAACTGCTCGCGGCGCCGACCGCGCTGGTGCCGCAGGCCTATTGGTTCGGCGAGGACCAGGCGCGCTATCTCGTCACCGTGCCGGAAACGGAAGCCGGCCGGGTGCTCGCCAAGATGCGCGGTTGCGAGGTGCCCTGCGTGCGGATCGGCACCACCGGTGGTGACGCCGTCGCGATCGCAGGCGAAGCGCCGGTTACGATCGAGGCGCTGCGGACCTCGTTCGAACGCTGGCTGCCGGAGTATATGGACGGGAAGGCGGCCTGAGGGGCTGCCGCACATTCCGTCATTGCGAGCGTAGCGGCGTAGCGAAGCAATCCAGAGTCTCACCGAGGAGGCAGTCTGGATTGCTTCGTCGCAAGGGCCCCTCGCAATGACGAGCGGAGAGGCCTTGGTCTCACAATACGTGCGACGCCCCTGGAATCTTACGTAAGCCCGCCGTCAGTGCCCAGCTCAGGATCACCGTGAGCACGAAGCCGATCGCGGCCTTCACGATCGCCGGCAGCGAGTAGTCATACAGCGCGTACTGAATCCACAGCGCAATCGGATAGTGCACCAGGAACATGCCGTAGGCATCCGCCTGCATGCGGTCGAGCAGGTTCGGCCCGGGCGCCTTCTGGTGCAGGAAGAAGGCGAGGATCGCGAGCAGGATCGAGCCTGAGAACAGCACGAAGAACGTGCTGTAGATCGCCTGGTACCAGTGCGGCTGCGGGTCGGGATTCCCCAAAACTTCACGCTTGATGTAGATCATGCCCCACATCAGGCAGTACGGGATCAGCGTCGCGAACACCCATAGCCAGCGCTGTTTCGGCAACTGGCCGTCGGCGCTGAGGATGCCGCGATCGAAGTTCGCCGCACCAACGCTGACGCCGATGAAGAAATAGGCGAAGTAGAGCAGGATGCGGCTCGCCTGGACCGAGAACGGCCCGAGTTCGAACCATTTGCTGCCGCCGAAATAGAGCAGCGACGGCACGTAGACGAGGGCGGTGACGACCACGAGCATCAGCCAGAATGCGGCCGGCTGCTCAAATCCGCGCAGCGAGATACGGTTGCCCGGATCGACCAAATGGGCCGAGACCCGGTAGAGCAGGCTCGCGCTCAGGTCGAATGCCAGCAGCACCCACACGAACCAGATCGGCCCGCTCGGCCACGGACCAACCGTCACCGTCTTCCACCAGAACGCCGTGAAGCTCAGCTCGGGCTCGTGCCGCAGCGCGATAGCGTAATAGGCGAGCGGGATGACGGTGAAGGCCGCGATCGCGAACGGCAACCCCAGCCGCAACAGGCGATCGCGGAGAAAGACCGACGGCGCCTTACGTGCGATGCCGGGCCACGTGAACAGTCCCGACAGGAAGAAGAACATCGCCATGAAGAAGCTGTCGGTGGCCAGCACGACGATGTCGAAACCGATCCAGGAGGTCGGATCGGTGTGCCCGAAATAGGTGTAGGGGATGACGGCGTGGTGCAGCAGCACTACCAGCGTGAGGAAGGTGCGGGCGCGATCGAGCGACAGATTGCGCGCCTTACTCCTCGGCGCGGCGTGCACGTCTGCGCCGATCGTCGCTGAATGTGACATCGTCATCGTGGCCGCCCCGGTCGCGCTTCTGTCGGCCGGACTTTGCCGCCGGGAACCAGATTCAGCAAGGGTCGTTTGAGACGTCCGCAGGTCCCGACACCGCTAGGAACCAGTTCCCTGCGACGAAGTTAGCGTTCGCCAAGAGGGCGAGGACCGCGACAAGCGGTACAATTTCGGAGCTGGCGATGACGATTCTGAAATGGGCGCTGATCTTCTTACTTGTCTCGATCGTGGCCGGCGTGCTCGGCTTCACCGGCATCTCGGCTGCCTCCGCCGACATCGCCCGCTTCCTGTTCTACGTGTTCGTCGTGATTTTCCTGGTGCTGCTGATCCTGGGGCTCACGATCTTCAGGGCGTAGCGGGGCTGCTCCAGCATTCCAGTCGTCGTGCCCGGGCCTGTCCCGGGCATCCACGTCCTTTTGTATCCGCGGCAGCCAAGAACGTGGAGGGCCGGGACAAGCCCGGCCCTGACGGCAGGCCCGTGTCGGTGCTACCCCACTTCCTCGATCTTCACCTTGTCCGGATAGAAGGCGAGATGACCGGAAATCTCGGTCATCGCGGGGAAGGGCGTCTCGTAGGTCCAGATCGCGTTGTCGAGCGTCTGGCCGTTGGCCTTGACGCTGTAATAGCTCGCGTCCCCCTTGTAGGGGCAATGGGTGACGCGGTCGGTGCGCTCCAGCAGCGCCATATTGGCGTCCTGTCTCGGCACATATTGCACCGCCGGATATTTGGCCTCCTTCAAGATCAGCGCCTTGCTGGTCTCGGCGATCACGATATCGCCCGCCGTAACGCGGACGCGCCGGGGGTTCTGGGTGATGGTGATGGGGTGGTCGGGCCCTGGAAGCTTCATGACTTCACGCCTTTTCGATCAATCTGCCGTGCGTGGCACTTTGTCGTGCCTTTATCAGGATGGGATATAGTGCCGGAAGGCGTGACGTAGAAGGCCGTTCACGCTAAGTTTGTCCCTGCCGGCAAGTTTGGCTTTGCAGATCCGGACCCCGGCAGCGATTCGACGACAAGGCTGATTGCAGCCGCGACAAGGAGTACGACCCGAATGCCCATGGACGCTCACGATATCGAGGCGATGATCAAGGCGGCGATCCCCGATGCCGAGGTGACCATCCGTGACCTCGCCGGCGACGGCGACCACTATGCCGCGACCGTGATCTCGGAATCCTTCCGCGGCAAGTCCCGCGTCCAGCAGCACCAGATCGTCTATCAGTCCCTGCGCGGCCAGATGGGCGGCGTGCTGCATGCGCTGGCGCTGCAGACCGGGGTGCCTGGGGCGCCGGGGGCCTGATTTGATCGTGTGACGGGGGATGACGATGGCTGCGGACAATCCTCGCGGCGCGATGTTTCGCGTCATCCTGCCGAACCAGCACAGCCGCGTCACCAATGCCGAGCTGTTCTTCGACCTCGTCTTCGTTTTCGCGATCACGCAGGTCTCGCACACGCTGCTGCACCATTTCACGCTGCTGGGCGGGCTGCACGTGACGATGCTGTTTCTCGCGGTGTGGTGGGTGTGGGTCTACACCGCCTGGGTCACCAACTGGCTCAACCCCGAGCTGACCCCGGTCCGCGTCATGCTTTTCTCGATGATGCTCGGCGGCCTCGTGCTGTCGACGACGATCCCGACCGCTTTTGAGGGACGCGGCCTGTGGTTCGCGATCGCCTACGCAGCGATGCAGGTCGGACGCACGGCCTTCTGGCTGTTCGCGACCCCGCGCCATCGCACCGCCGTTCGGCACAACGCGATCCGCATCCTGGTCTGGCTCTCCGCTTCCGCGATCTTCTGGATCCTCGGCGGTCTGGTGCACGAGGAGGAGAGGCTGTGGTTCTGGATCGTGGCACTCACGATCGAATATGTCTCACCCGCGGTCCGATTCTGGGTCCCCAGGCTGGGATTCTCGTCGGTCGAGGCCTGGGCCGTCGAAGGCGGTCACATGGCCGAGCGCTTCGCCGGCTTCATCATCATCGCGCTCGGTGAAGCCGTCGTCGTCAACGGCGCGACCTTCGCCGAGCTGGACTGGACCGCCGACAACCTCCTCGCCTTCGTCTCGGCGCTGGTCGGCAGCATCGCGATGTGGTGGATCTATTTCCACAAGGGCGCGGAGGCCGGCTCCGAGCGGATATCGAAGACCGCCGAATCCGGCCGGCTGGCGCGGCTTGGCTATACCTATCTGCACATGCCGATCGTCGCCGGCATCATCCTGACTGCGGTGGCGGACGAACTGGTGCTGAAACATCCCACCGGCCATTCTGACATCCGGACCATGGTCAGCACGATCGGCGGGCCGCTGGTGTTTCTGGTCGGCACCATCCTGTTCAAGCACGCCATCCGCGGCTTCCTCCAGCTCTCGCACGGCATCGGCATCATCCTGCTTCTGGTGCTGAGCTGGTTCGCTGCCGAACTGTCGCCGCTTTGGCTGTCGGTCGCGACCACGGTGATCATGATCGTCGTGGCAGTATGGGAATCGGTGTCGCTGCGATCCACCCCGGAAGAGGCCCAAGAGCATTGAGCCGGCGCCGTTGTCGCCGGAGCGCTTACTCCGCCGCCTCCAGCGCGTGCACCGAGAACATCTTCGCCGTATCCGTCCAGCTCTCGCGCACTTGCCAGCCTGCGCCTTGCGCCAGCGCAGCGAAGCGGTCGAGGCTGTATTTGTAGCTGTTCTCGGTGTGGATGCTCTCGCCCGCACGGAACGAGAAGCTGGTACCGAGCAGGCGCACGGTCTGGCTCTTCTTGCTGATCAGGTGCATCTCGATGCGGTGCCGCTCGCGATTGTAAATCGCGCGATGGGTGAAGGCGGAGAGATCGAAATTGCCGCCGAGTTCGCGGTTGATGCGCACCAGCACATTGAGGTTGAAGCGCGCGGTGACGCCGGCCGCGTCGTTATACGCGTCGTGAAGCACGCGCTCTTCCTTTTCGAGATCGGCGCCGATGATCATCTGCGCGCCCCGGCCCAGAATAGCTCGCGCGCTCTTCAAGAAGGCCTGCGCTTCATGCGGCTCGAAATTGCCGATGGTCGAGCCCGGGAAGAAGCCGACCTTGGGCATGGATGCCACCGCCTTGGGAAGCTCGAACGGCGTGGTGAAGTCGGCCGCCACCGGGTGGATGCCGAGTGACGGAAAATCCCGCTTCAGGCCGTTCGCCTGCGCCTTCAGGAAGTCGCCGGAGATGTCGACGGGCACATAGGCCGCGAATTTGCAATGGTTGAGCAGCAGGCGGACTTTTGTGGTCGCGCCCGCGCCGAACTCGACCAGCGCCGCGTGCTCCGGAATGATTTTCGCGATTTCGCTGCCGCGCTCTTTCAGGATCGCAAGCTCCGTGCGCGTCGGGTAATATTCCGGCAGGCGTGTGATTGCCTCGAACAGTTCAGATCCGGCCGCATCATAGAAATATTTCGGCGACAGCTTTTTCGGCTGCTGCGAGAGGTCCCCGATGGCCTCGCGGGCGAAGGCAGTGGTCTGAGCGTCGGGAAGATGGGCTTCAGCCAAAGCGCTGGCGTGCACATTCATGATACTCTCCTGAACGCGCTGTCCGGCGCGCGGTTGTCGTCGGATAATTGTTATTCGTAGTCGGCGAGCCGCAATCCCGTGAACTGCCAGCGGTGGTGCGGATAGAAGAAGTTGCGATAGGTGATACGGCTGTGCCCCTCCGGGGTTGCAAGCGAGGAGCCGCGCAGCACCAGCTGGTTGACCATGAACTTGCCGTTGTACTCGCCGAGCGCGCCTTCGATAGCGCGATAGCCGGGGTAGGGTGAGTAGGACGATCGCGTCCACTGCCAGACGATGCCGAAGGCATCGTTGAGCTGGCCGGCGCGGGCCACGACTTCCCATTCCATCTCGGTCGGCAGATGTTTTCCGGCCCAGCGCGCAAACGCATCGGCCTCGTAATAGCTGACGTGGCAGACCGGCGCGGTGGGATCGACCGGCTTGAGGCCGGCCAGCGTCATCACATGCCATTGGCCGTCGATCTCGCGCCAATGGCCGGGAGCGTCCCAGCCCTCGTTGTTGACGGCCGCAAAACCGTCCATCAGCCACAGCGTTGCAGTCCGATAGCCGCCGGCGCGCATGAAGGCGAGCCATTCGCCATTGGTGACGAGATTGCGTGCGACCTTGACCGGGCCGACGAGGGCGCGATGCGCCGGCTTTTCGTTATCGAAATGGAAACTATCGTCGACATGACCGACGGTGTGGATGCCTTCGTTCAGCATCAGCCAATCCTCACCGGCCGGCGTCGCGGTCGGGACGCGCCAGTCCGGATCGTAGGCCGGCGGGATCGGGTTCTGCGCGAAGGCGTGCAGGATGTCGGTGAACATCAATTCCTGATGCTGCTGCTCGTGGTTGAGGCCGACCTCGACCAGCGGTGCGATCTCGCGCAGCTTGTCCTCGCCGGCCTCGCGGAAGAATTTTACGACCGCAGCGTCGACATATTTTCGGTAGGCGCCGACCTGATCGGCGCTGGGACGGGTGATGTCGCCGCGATGATTGCGGGAATGGCGGGGACCGGCGCTGACGTAATAGGAATTGAACAGGAAGGCGAAGTCAGGGTGAAAGGGCCGGTAACTCGCACAGTGCTCGCCGAGCAGAAATTGCTCCCAGAACCAGGTGGTGTGCGCCCGGTGCCATTTCGTCGGGCTCGCATCCGGCATGGACTGGATCTGCTGGTCCTCCGGCGACAGCGGCGAGGCCCGGCGCTCGGTCTCGTCGCGGACGGTGAGAAACGCGTCTTCGAGATTCCGCGCAAGGCCGCCCAAATCGGCCGACGGTGACGAAAGCGGGGCGGGGGCCGTAGCGGAGGCTTGTTTCGTCACGTTTTTCTCCAGACAGGACAAGAGAACGTTGTTGGCGCTGCCCGGTTCCAAAACGCGGGGTTCGTCCTAGATAGGGGCTCCGTGACGGTATGAAAGTCCTCCCCGGCGATGATATTCGTACCATCATGCAATGGGCCGGCGCTGCCCAGACCGTCGGCGCAGGGGGGCGGTCGCCGCCATTTTACTTTGGATGCACAACGGTTTGGGCTACATATATAGGCAGGTATCGGGTTAGATCGGCTGAGCCAGCCCGAAGCGATTGGAGTGGGCTCAGCCCCATAAGGACACGGATATGAGCATCGAGGAATTCATCGCCAACGAAGTGAAGTCGAACGACGTGGTTCTGTTCATGAAGGGTACGCCGCAATTTCCGCAGTGCGGGTTCTCCGGCCAGGTCGTGCAGATCCTCGACCACGTCGGCGTCGGCTATAAGGGCCTCAACGTTCTCGAATCCGCCGAACTGCGCAACGGCATCAAGGACTTCTCGAACTGGCCGACCATTCCGCAGCTCTATGTAAAGGGCGAGTTCGTCGGCGGCTGCGACATCATCCGCGAGATGTTCCAGGCAGGTGAATTGCAGCAGCTGTTCTCCGAAAAGGGCGTCGCTGTCGCAGCCTGATACGTGACCGAGCTGACGCGCCGGATTGGCGGCGCCGAACTCGAGGTCATCGTTGCTGACATCACCACACTGAGCGTTGACGCAATCGTCAACGCGGCCAACACGTCGCTCCTGGGTGGGGGCGGCGTGGACGGCGCCATCCATCGGGCGGCCGGGCCCGATCTGGTCGCCGAATGCCGCATGCTTCACGGCTGCAAGACCGGCGATGCCAAGATCACCAAGGGCTATCGGCTCAAGGCAGCCCATGTGATCCACACCGTCGGGCCGGTCTGGAACGGCGGTACGCTCGGCGAGGATGATCTGCTCGCCTCCTGCTATCGCCGCTCGATGGAGCTGTGCGGGAAGCACAAGCTGACCTCGGTGGCATTTCCCGCGATTTCGACTGGCATTTTCCGCTTTCCTGCCGACCGGGCGGCCGATATTGCCGTGCGCACCACGATCGAAGGGCTCGCGGCCGCACCATCCGTCGCTCGCGTGGTGTTCTGCTGCTTCGCCGAGCCGAGCGCCAAGCTCCACGCCGAGGCGGTTGCGCGACACAGCAGCCCTTGTGCCTGATGCCGCGGTCAGTACACTCCGCCCGCGATGTTCCGGGGAGGGGATATGATCTTACAGTTTGGACTGCGTGCGTTGCTCTGCGGCGCGCTGGTGTCGCTGGGCGCGATGTCGTTCGCGCGAGCGGAGGGCACCTACGAGATTCCGGCCGGCGCGCATTTTAACCGGGACAAGCTTGCCAAGGTTAGTGAGTTCTTCAAGAACGAGGTCGCGACCGGCAAGATCGCCGGCGCAACCGTGCTGATCCAGCAGCGCGGCAAACCGGTTTTCCGCGAAGCCTTCGGCGTGCAGGACGTGGCGAGCAAGGCGCCGATCACCGACAAGACGATCTTCCGCCTGTTCTCGATGACCAAGGCGATCACCTCGGTTGTCGCGATGCAATTGGTCGAGGACGGCAAGATCAAGCCCGACGATCCGGTCTCGAAATACATTCCGTCCTTTGCCAATGTGAAGGTCGGCGTCGAGAAGAAGGCCGAGGACGGCACCAAGTCGCTCGAACTCGTGCCACCGAACCGGCCGATGACGGTGCACGATTTGATGACGCACACCTCGGGCGTCACCTATGGCTTCTACGGCGACACCCTGGTCCGCAAGGCCTATCGCGACGCCAACATCTATGCCGGCGATTTTGACCTCGCTGAGTTCGCCGAGCGCATTGCAAAGCTGCCGCTGCACAACCAGCCCGGCGCGCTCTGGCAGTACGGCCATTCCACCGACATCCTGGCGCGCGTCATGGAGGTCGCGAGTGGAAAGCCGTTGCTCGAGATCGAGCGGGAGAAGCTGCTGGTGCCGCTCGGCATGGTCGACACCGGCTTCTTCGTCACCGATCCCGAGAAGCAGAAGCTGCTGGCGCAGCCGGTGCCGAATGACAGTGATTTCCGGGTCGGCCGGATCAACGATCCGACCGTCGCCAAGAAATGGCAGTCCGCCAGCGGCGGCATGGTCTCCACCATGGCGGACTATGCGCGCTTCGCGCAGATGCTGCTCAACGGCGGCACCCTCGATGGCAAGACCATCCTCAAACCGGAGACGTTCAAGCTGATGGTGACCGATCAGATCGGCCCCAAATCGGGCGTCGATCGCGATTATTTCTACTTCCCCGGCGACGGTTTTGGCTTCGGCCTCGGACTCGCGGTGCGCACCGACCCCGGCAACGCAAAACCGCCGCCGCCCGGCGATCTCGGCGAACTGAAATGGGACGGCGCCTCCGGCTGCTATTTCGTGATTGATCCCAAGCAGGACATGTTCTTCGTGCTGCTGGAGCAGACCCCGACCGAGCGCCAGCGCGTGCAGCGGACATTGAAGCAGCTGGTCTATGAAGCAATGGAGAACTGACATGCGCGGGCGCCGCGCGCTGATCGCGGCGCTCGTCCTTGTGTTAGGCGTCGTTGGTTTGAAGGCAGGCTCCGAGCGCGCCGCGCACAATCTCTCGCCCGAAGGCCTGGCAAAAGTCTCCGACTACATCCGGAACGAGATCGCGACCGGCAAGATCCCCGGCGCCATCCTGCTGCTCCAGCAGCACGGCAAGCCGGTCTATTACGAGAATTTCGGCGTCCGCGACGTCGCGACCGAGATGTCGATGAGCGCGGACACGATCTTCCGCCTCTATTCGATGTCGAAGCCGGTCACGTCAGTCATGGCGATGATGCTGGTCGAGGAGGGCAAGCTCAAGCTCGACGATCCTGTCTCGAAATACATTCCGGCCTTTGCCGGCATGAAGGTCGGCGTCGAGAAGAAGGCCGAAGATGGCAAGGTCGCGCTGGTGCTGGAGCCGGTCATTCGTCCGGTCACAATCAAGGACCTGCTGCGCCACACCTCCGGGCTGCCCTACGGCTATCATGGCGGCGGCATGGTGCGCGAACTCTATGCCGAGGCCAATCTCTTCAACAGCAATCTCAACAATGCCGACTTCGTCGCCAAGATCGCCACGCTGCCGCTGGTCGAGCAGCCCGGCACGGTGTGGGACTACGGCTATTCCACCGACGTGCTCGGCCGCGTCGTCGAGGTTATCGCGGGAAAGACGCTGCTTCAGTTCGAGAAGGAACGGCTGCTCGATCCGCTCGGCATGACCGAGACGGCCTTCTTCGTCGCCGATCCCGCCAAATTCCCGCGCATTGCCGAGCCGATGCCGGAGGATCGCAACATCAATCCGACGACGCAGGTCCGCGACATCAGGCAGCCCGCGAAATGGGAATCGGGCGGCGGCGGCATGGTCGGCACCGTCGGCGACTATGCCCGTTTCGCACAGATGCTGCTGAATGGCGGCACCTATGACGGCCGGCGCTATCTCAAGCCCGAGACCATCGCGCTGATGGCGTCGGATCATATCGGGCCCGAGACCAAGGTCGCACGTGACCAGAACTATTATCCGGGCGGGTCTTCTGGGTTTGGCCTCGGCTTCGCGGTGCGCACGTCGGTGCCGCCCGGCACATCCTGGCCACTTGGCGAATATCGCTGGGACGGCGTCGGCGGCACCTTCTTCTTCATCGATCCCGAAGACGATCTGTTCGGGATCTTCCTGGTGCAGACCCCGTCGCAGCGCGGCCGGATTCAACTGGCGCTGAAGACGCTGATCTATCAGGCGATGGGGCGGTGATCGCGGCGGTTCGCGGGGCTTACGCCCCGCGCACGATCTCGCGCACGTAGCCGATCATCTCCTCGATCTGGGTCGCATTGACGTCGAGATGGGTGCAGGCACGGATGCGGCCGTCCATCATCGCAAGCGTCACGCCGCGCTGGCGGAGCGCCGCAACCATCTTGTCGCCGGCAATGCCGGCGCCATCGGGCTTGAAGAACACGAGATTGGTCTCGGGCTCCTGCACGTCGACGCCAGGGATCTGCGACAGTCCGCGGGCGAGTGCGCGCGCGTTGGCGTGGTCGTCGGCGAGACGATCGACGTGATGGTCGAGTGCGTAGATGCACGCGGCCGCGCAGATTCCGGCCTGCCGCATTGAGCCACCGAGGCGCTGCTTCCACTGCCACACCGCGTCGATGAAGGCGCGGGAGCCTGCGAGCACGCCGCCGATCGGCGCGCCCAGGCCCTTCGAGAAGTCGATCCAGGCCGAATCCCACCCCGCCGTCATGTCGCGCGGGGAGATGCCGCTCGCCACGGTGGCATTGAGCAGACGCGCGCCATCCATGTGGGTGACGAGGCCGTGTTGTTTGGCGATCGCGACGATTTCGTCGAGCGCGGCCTTCTTCCAGATCGTGCCGCCGCCGATATTGGCGGTCTGCTCGACGCTGACCACGGTCTGCGGTGGCTGGTAGCGCGTGCGCGGGTGCAGCGCCTTGCGGAAAGTCTCCGGCGTGAACTGGCCGTCGGGTCCCTTCAATTGCGTGACCTGGAAGCCGCCGATGGCGGCATGCGCGCCGCCTTCGCGCGCGATGATGTGCGCGCTCTCGTGCGCAAGGATCTCGTCGCCGGGGCGACAATGCACCAGCGTCGCGGTGACGTTGCACATCGTGCCTGATGGCATGTAGACCGCGGCTTCCTTGCCGAGCAGCTCGGCGACGCGCTCGCACAGCGCATTCACGGTCGGATCGTCGCCGACCTGCTCGTCGCCGACTTCGGCGCGCGCCATCGCCTCGCGCATCGCAGCCGTTGGCTTGGTCTGCGTGTCCGAGAGGAGATTGATGCGCACCGGCGGTGCCTTGGGATCGATGGGGGGAGGGGTATAGAGCATCAACTTGCTCCCTGAGGGAATTGCACTCACTCGCGGTCAGCGAGTTCTGGGTGGACGCCGGGCGGCGTGACGAAACCGCATGATCACGACTTCTGTCGCGGTCACACGATAATCGATCAGATACGGTTAAGGGTTGACCGGCAAGCGACGGACGTATGCACGGGTGGTCGGTCGCCCTGCATAAGGGTGATCCTGAAGCAGTGCGATGAACGCTATAACGCGGTCACGCACGTGGTCTGCTCCTTGGGGCGAGCGCGCTTCGATGTAGGTCAGAACTTCGTCGATTTGGACGAGCGCCCGCTTCGTGTAGCGGACCTTCACAGCCCGTGCTTAGCCCACATCGCGTGGATTTCGTCGACGCTGGCAAGCTCACCGCGAGCGATTTCGGCTTCGGCCTCGGCGAGATCGGCCTCTTCCGCCGGCGTCAGCTGGATCGGAGGAGGCTGATCGACTCCAGCAAGTTCAAGCAGGGTCCGCGCCAATTCGTCCTGCTCTGAATCAGGCAGGCCGGACACTTTGCTAAAGGCCTCTTCCAGAAGACGCGTCATGCTCAACTCTGCAATGCGCAATCCTAGCACATATGGCCTGGGACATGGAAATGGCCGGCTCAAACAAAAAGGCCCCGGAAACCGGGGCCTTTGAGGAATTGATTCTGCCGAACTATCAGCGCGAATAGAATTCGACGACCAGATGCGGCTCCATCTGCACCGGGAACGGCACGTCGGAGAGGTGCGGGATGCGCACGTATTTCGCGGTCATCTTGTTGTGGTCCACCTCGAGATAGTCCGGGGTGTCACGCTCAGAGAGCTGGCTGGCTTCGAGGACGTGGGCGAGCTGCTTGGAGGCTTCCTTGACCTCGATCACGTCGCTGATCTTGACCTGATAGCTTGAGATGTTGACCTTGCGGCCGTTCACCTTGACGTGGCCGTGGTTGATGAACTGGCGCGCGGCGAAGATCGTCGAGACGAACTTGGCGCGGTACACGACCGCATCGAGACGACGCTCAAGCAGGCCGATCAGGTTCTCGCCGGTGTCACCCTTGAGGCGGCTGGCCTCGACATAGATGCTGTGGAACTGGCGCTCGGAGATGTTGGCGTAGTAGCCCTTCAGCTTCTGCTTGGCGCGCAGCTGCACGCCGAAGTCGGAGAGCTTGCCCTTGCGGCGCTGGCCGTGCTGGCCGGGACCGTACTCGCGGCGATTGACGGGGCTCTTCGGGCGACCCCAGATGTTCTGGCCCATACGGCGGTCGAGCTTGTACTTGGCTTCACTGCGCTTAGTCATCGCGTCCTCTGTAGGTTCATGATTTGAGGAAACGCGCCCTCCTGTGTGACGGGCTAGCCCGGCACTGACAGGTCCCATCCCCAAAGCGTGGGGGAAAGGACCACGGGTCGCGAAACGCTTCGCGGGCCGAAATCGGCCCGCGAGCAAGCGGCTTTTAGGGGAGTTCGGGGTTCGCTGTCAATGCGAATGGCCCTGGAATCACGTCCTGACCGCCCGGATCGGCTTGGGGCCGGCTGCCCGCAATTCGGCAGCGATTTCAGTGTTCAGGACCTGTTCCAGCCGGGTCAGGACCCTGGCGATGGGGGCAGCGTCGGTCACCCGGTGATCCCAGCGGATCACGACATGGATGCTCTGGTCAGCCCCGACCACCCCATAGCTGACGATGAAAGGGCCGGGCGTGATGGGGTGAAGCTCGCCCCCGCCATACGCGGCCACCGAGCTCACGGCGAAGCTGCCGAACCAGTTGCCGCGCTGCCGGCCGAAATTCAGCCCGATCGCCCAGGACAGGCGCCGCAGCGGCAGCGGCAGACGGGTCGCCCGCATGATCTTGCGGAACATGGGAATTTCGTCGATCGGGGCTGTCTTGGCGCGCCGGATCTCGGCGTCGATTTCGGCCAAGGCTATGGCCTCTGGGCCTGCGATCCGCTGCAACAGCACGCATTCCTCGCCGTCCTCGACCCGGGCGATGGCGACCGAGGCTACGCTCTTCGGCAGCTCATAGAGCATCGGCCAGGGCCATTTGGCGTAAACCGTGCGCAGGAGCGGCTCGTCCCTGGCCACCAGAGCGAAGGCCTTGACGAACATCGCGGCCCAGCCGGCCGGCGCCATCGCGCCCGCGCGGGCGTCCAGCAGAGGGCGGATGTTGAGCGAACGGGAAAGCGACACGAATGGCACGCCGATCGAGGCGCGCATGAGATCGATAATCAGGCGGCGCGGCAGCGAAATGGTCTTTGCTTTCCCGCGCATCGCTCTTTCGGTTCCCGCAGATTAGACAATGTGGAGCGAGCGGATTCCCGCTCGCCGCCTGCTCTAGCACGAACCAACCCGCCTGGGGCCGGTCGGTTCGCCGCATCAGGGTGCCGGCGAAGCCAGCGGCTTGGTCTTGTCGACGACGTAAACTCCAAGCACTTTCATGGCCTTGTCGCCGTGGGCTTTGGCGTCGTGCACGACACCTGCCGGGATCTGGTAGGAATCACCGGCTTTCAGGGTTTTCTCCGGCTGACCGTCGATAAGAAGATTCAGCTCGCCTTCGAGCACGTAGCCGGTCTCGATTCCCGGATGGGTATGGCGTCCGGCCGCGCCGCCCGCCGGGACTTCCGCGATGGCGGTGATGGTGTTGTAGCCGTCCGGAAATTCGACCTTTTGGAGTGGGGTGCGTTTGATGCCGGGCTGCTGGGCGAAGGCGGCAGCGGCAACGCCGGTGAAGGCAAGACCGGCGAAGGCAAGAGCGAGCAAAGTCTTTTTGAGCATTGTTTCCTCCCTGGAACGGCCGACCCTAGCAGCGCCGCCGTTCCCGGCAAGGTGGCAATCGGCCTGTTCAGCGCTTGATCCCCTCGAACGCCGCCATGATGCCGCGCTGGAATAGCGACCAGTCGAAGCCGAGCGCGATCGCGCGGTAGCCGCGGTCGATCAGCTGGTTGGCCTGGTCTGCGGTACGCGCCACGCCACCGATCGGCACCCCGCTTCTGAGGATGCCGGCTTCCGCGCGGGCGACCAACTCCAGCAGCTCGGGATCGTCCATCTGCCCGCGCCTATTGATGGACGTGGCGAGATCGCCGGGGCCGATCACAGCAACATCGATGCCTGGCGTCGCCATGATCTCGTCGATGCGGTTGACGGCCTCGACATGCTCGATGGTGATCATGCAGATCATCTCGTCATCGGCTGAGGCCATGTAGTCCGGCATCGACTGGCCCCAGCGGAACGGCGCGTGGAACGGACCCCAGAGACGATCGCCGCGCGGCGGATAGCGCACGCTGCGCACCGCTTTCTCGGCATCGGCGCGATTGGTGATCATCGGGAAATTGATGCCGAAGGCGCCGATGTCCATCGGTGCTTTCGCCAGCCACGGCTCGTTGGCCGCGATCCGCACCAATGGTGTGCACGGCGTGCCGGTCGTTGCCGCGATCATCGCATGCGCCTCGGTCAGTCCAATCGGACCATGCTCGAGATCGACGATGATCCAGTCGAGCGAGCGGGCCATGATCTGCACAGTCTGCACGCTCGGGATCGTCGCGATCGCCCCGAACGCGGGACGACCCTCGCGCCACAATTGGCGGAGGCGATTGAGCGGCATTGCGGGGATCGACATGAGATGACCTGCGGAGAGATGACGACGGCGAAGCCTAGCAGCGTGCCGTGTCCGCGGAAAGTCAGGCCAATGCGCGGCCGCCGAAGAATGGCGTCAGCGTGGCGCTGAGGCCATGTACGCGATTCGAGGTGAAGATCATCTCGGCACCGGATTGCGCGATGCCGCCGATCGGCGGGCCGAGTAGATCCGAGACGCGGCGGGCGATCGCGGGTGCCGGATCGATCCAGTCGACCGGCCAGGGCGCGAGCTTTTTCATCCGGTCGAGCAGCAGCGGATAATGCGTGCAGGCGAGCACGACTATGTCGGTGCGCGCGCCCGCATCCGCGGCATCGCCGACGAAGCAGGGGGTAAGCTCGGCGAGGATGTCGCCGTCACTGATCGGGGTGCCGCTGAGTTCAGCTTCAGCCAGCGAGGCCAGTTCGGGTGAGCCGACCAGCGTCACCTCACAACCCAGCGCGAAATCGCGGATCAGCGCCTTGGTGTATTCGCGCTTCACCGTGCCCTTGGTACCGAGCACGGAGACGCGCCGGGTCTTCGACTGGGCGCAGGCCGGCTTGATCGCCGGCACGGTGCCGACGAAGGGCAGGGAATAAGCGGCGCGCAAGTGAGATAGGACCAGGGTGGACGCCGTGTTGCAGGCGATGACGACGAGGTCAGGATCGTGCGTGCCGATCAATTCCCCCATCAGCGGCACCACGCGGGCGATGATCTGGTCCTCGCTGTGGTGGCCGTAGGGGAAGAAGGCGTCGTCGGCGACATAGACGTAATGCGCGTCCGGGCATGCGGCCACGACCTCACGCAGCACCGTGAGCCCACCAAGGCCGGAATCGAACACCAGGATCGTCGGAGAATTGATCACGTCGTTACCTTAGCCCGCCATGGTTACCATTCGGTTTTTGGGGCGGTTTTGCGGCAGGGGCGTTTGGGACCAATTTGGAACGATTCAATTTCGCGATTGCCGCGTGTTCCCGCTATCAGCTGCCGTACTGCGGTGCCGACAGGGGCGGCAGGCCCGCAAAACTCCGGAGAGCCGACATGATCAGAAACACCAGTCAAGGCTGGGGCAGCGTTTCCCGGTGGCTGCACTGGATTTTGGCGCTGACCATTATCGGCATGATCGGCTTCGGCTGGTGGATGAACCACATCCCGGCGCGTCCCGATCGCTTCTTCTACCGCTCGATCCACGCCGATATCGGCTATGTGATCCTGCTGCTCACCGTGCTGCGCCTGGTGTGGCGCCTCGTCAACCCGACGCCGGCTTTGCCGGCCGAGACCTCGCGCTGGCAGAAGATCGCGGCCCATGTCAGCCACGGCGCGCTCTACCTCGCCGTTGTCGTCGTCACCATGCTCGGCTGGGCCCATTCCGGTGCGCACGCGCCTGACTATTCGGACTTCTTCGGCCTGTTTCACGTGCCGCAATTCACCACGCCCGACCGCGCGGCGGCGGGCGTCTATGAGGACCGCCACATCCTCTTCGCCTATGTGCTGCTCGCCTTGATCGCGGTTCACATGATCGCGGCCCTCTGGCACCACTTCATCCGCCGCGACCGCGTCGTGGCGCGGATGGTAACGGACGAGGCGTAATCGCAACCACACATGTGCGTTCGTGGCACATCCCACGTTCTGCTTCATCTCTTCAGGAGGCCTCATGCTTACCGTCCATCATCTCGGCAAATCGCAGTCCGAGCGTATCGTCTGGCTGTGCGAAGAGCTGGGGATTCCCTACGAGCTGAAGCGCTATACGCGCGATCCCGTCACCATGCTGGCTCCTGCCGAGTACAAGGCGCTGCATCCGGCTGGCACGGCGCCGGTCATCACCGACGGCGAGCTGGTGCTCGCGGAATCCGGTGCGGTCGTCGACTACATCGTTGCAAAATATGGCAACGGCCGACTCGTGCTCGGTCCCACTGATCCCGCCTTCGCTCAGTTTCTGTATTGGCTTCATTTCGCCAATGGCACCCTGCAACCCGGCATGGGGCGGATGATGATCCTGAGCCGGCTCGATCTCGCCAAGGACAATCCGACCCTGCTCGCGATGAAGGGGCGTCTCGATCGGGCCTACGATCTTCTCGACGCAAGGCTTCGCGAGACCGAATACCTTGCGGGCAGCGCTTTCACGACCGCCGATATCATGACAGCTTTCTCGCTCACCACGATGCGCTACTTCCAGCCCTATGACCTGTCGCGCTGTCCGAACGTGGTCAAATATCTCGGCCGCATCAGCGCGCGGGCGGGCTATCGGCGTGCGATGGAGAAGGGCGATCCGGGCATGGCGTTGCTCTTGAACTGAACGGCGACGCGCAATCGATCACGCGATCCTGTTCGTGGTGGCGGCCCGCTCCGTGGCCAGCTGCTTCTGCAACCGATCGATGTTTTGCAGCAGGCGCTGGCTGGTCAGCACCAGGAAGTAGTAGCCGAACTGCGGATCCTGGAAGTAGATCTCGAGCAATCGGTCGTAGGTAATCGTCAGCACCTGCCCGTCTTCGATGCATTCGATAGTTCCGGTGCGCCGGTTGCCCGGCGTGAGGAAGCCGAGCTCGCCCATCAGCGCGCCCGGCATGATCTCGATATTGATCTCCTTGACCAGGAACTTGCCGGTGACGGTCAGGAGCATGTCCTTGGCTGGATCGCCCAGTTTGAAGAGCGTGTCGCCACGGCGGTATTTGCGTTCGGTCATGAACGGCTTGAGCCATTCGATCGACATGTCGCCTTCGGCCGCATGGCGCGCCTTCTTGACGAGCTTGAGCATCTGCCGCAGCCGCACGGCGTTGATCGGAAGCAGCAGCAGATAGAGCAGGAACGTAGAGACGTTGGCTGAGAGCGCGCCGAAAACGGCGAAGAACGCGCAACCGACCATGTTGGCGACGCGCAGCGGCACCATCGTCCGCATCAGGAGGGTGGCGACGAAGAAGCCTGCGCCGACCGCGGCGAACATATTGGCCAACGTGATGTTGTGGACGAAGATCTCCAGCATCCGATTGAAAATCGCGTCGTAGGTGACGTTGTTCGGATCGAGGCCCATCTGGACCAGGATCTTCGCGATCTTGAGGTTATCCGTCGCCGCATCGAGAATGCGGTCGAGGATCGACGAAATGTCTGCGCTGCCGGACGGCATGGTACTATCCCCGCGTAAGGCCTTCAGTCCTGGTCGGTATTCTCGACAGGTATAGCCGAAATCGAATGACGACCACTTGAATGAAGCCTCCGGCCGTCATGCCGCAAGAGGCAAATTTTAGCGGGATCGGTGGTTTCGGCAATTGCCTGTTTGGCCGTGGCGCCCCCGTGATTCGGGCCCACGGGGTACGAGCCTCGGCGTGGTGGACCTCGGCGCCCGACGGGGCAGGGGCGTGGGGCGATCCCAGCCCTAGGGCTTGGCGGCGGGCTGCACGACCTGCTGCTCGACCAGGCCTAGGTGCCCCGGCAGCGAACCGGCGCGCAGCATCATGGCGATGCTGTTCGCTTCCTCCAGGGTGAAATTGCCGGAGATCTGGCCCGAACCGCCGGTGATGGGCTCGCGGATCACGGGGGCGGAGATCACCTTGCCGTCGAGCACGATGGCGAAGGGCTTTCCGATGTTCTCTTCGGTGACGTGGGCAAAGCGCCGCGTGCCGCGGCCGTTGAAGCGGAACGAGGCGATCGGGTCCTTCGTGCCGCTGGCAAAACCCGGGCCTGCATAGCTCATGTCGTCGCCGTCGAGCACGCTGTCCTTGGCGACCAGATAAAGGCTCTTGTCCTTGAAGCCGGGCAGGACTTCCGTGCCTGCCGGCGGCGCGCCGGATTGCGCCTGCTCCGGCGGCATCGAGAGGTCGATCAGGCGGAAGCCGACCTTGACCCTTCGGGCGAAGACCGCGGTGACGCGCTCGGGCTCCATCACACCGGGCAGGAAGATGCGGATGCGATCGGTCCCGTCGGGCTGGACGCTGGCGAGCTGGACGCCGGCCTCCTTCAGACGCTGCTCGATCATGGCGATGGCATCTTCGACGAACTCGTGCAGCCGCGCGGAGGACGCGGCATCGGTCGGCGCGAGCCTGACCATTCCGTCGCCGCCGTCAGTCACGGCGAGTGCATGCGACGGCAATCCCTCTGCGGCTGACGCGAGCTTGCGCGCGAGCTGCTCGCGGCCCTTGGCGTCGGCGATCTTCAACTCGACGCCGCCGTCGCGGATCGCAAGACCGGAGAAGGCGATCCGGCCCTCGCGCAGGTTCTTGTAGACGTCGTCGCGCAAATCCGTGACGACGCTCTCGCGCAGGCCATCGGTGTCCACCTTGTAGATGATGCGCGACCCGCCGAGCTTCTCCATCTTGTCGGCGACGAAGGCCGCGATCTTGGCGCGCATCTTGTCGAACTGGCCGTCCTCGGCGAGTGCCGCGCGGGGCAGGGCGATCGCCGATGCCATGATCGCAAGTGTCATGGCGAGCGCGATGAAGGGCCGAGTGGCGCAATCCCGCAGGGGCGTAGTCATGATCACCTCAAGTCTTGCGGCAGGGCGCTGGCATGATGGTCCGATGCCAATTCTTGGTCCCCGGATCTGGCCCGCAGGTTCAAAGGTCTGAGCCCGATCGTAGGCGACGTTAGGTCATGGACGAACGCCAAATCATCCATCATTCTGTCCGTGCTCGACCGGTCATCGGTCGAGGCCTCCTCGACCCAAAAAGTCAAAAGACAGGGCGCGGGGAATGCATCTGAGGGAGGACGGAATTCCATGGCGGGCATCCACGCGCTCGATCGGCTCATCGGCAGCGACTATCCGGACCTGGCAACGGACGCCGAGGTTCGAGCCTTCGAGCAGGTCCCTTACGCCGATCGCGTCGCGGCCGAGAGCACCTACGACGCGATCAGGCTGGGTGCGGCGGGCAACCCCGACGGGCCGGCGATCCAGTTCCTGCAAAATGCCGATCCCGCCGACACGCCTCTCGTTGTGACATACCGCGATTTCATCGCGCGCGTCACGCAGGCCGCCAACATGTTTCAGGCGCTTGGCGTCGAGAAGGGCGACGTCATCAGCTTCATGCTGCCACTGGTACCTGACGCCTTCGTGACACTGTTCGGCGCGGAGGCCGCAGGCATCGCCAACCCCGTCAATCCGCTCTTGGAGCCGCACCAGATCGCGGAGATTCTGGAAGCCGCGAACACAAAAGTCCTGGTGGCGCTCGGACCGATGCCCGGCACCGACATCTGGCAGAAGGTCGAACAGATCCGTCCACGACTCAAGCATCTCAAGGCGGTCGTGCAGGTGTTCGGCGGCGGCGATCCGGCGAAGGGAATCTTTGCCTTCAGCGATCTGATCAAGCAGCAGCCGTCGGACCGGCTTATCAGCGGGCGCAAGATTCTCGGCAGCGATATCGCGGCCTATTTCCATACCGGAGGCACCACCGGAACGCCAAAGCTGGTGCGGCACACCCATGCCAACCAGGTCTATCAGGCCTGGGCGCTCAATCTGCTGCTGAAGTCCAAGCCCGGCGCCAACATGCTGTTCGGCATGCCGCTGTTTCATGTCGGGGGTTCGCTGACCCAGGTGCTGCTGACGCTGTCCGCCGGCGGATCGCTGGTCGTGCTGTCGCCGAGCGGATGGCGCAATCCGAATGCGGTGAAGAACATCTGGCAACTGGTCGAGCGCTTCAAGCCGGAGGCGCTGTCGAGCGTGCCGACGGTGCTCGCCGCAACGCTCGCGGTGCCGCCCGGCAATGCCGACATCTCCAGCCTGAAATATGCAGCCGGTGGCGGCTCGGCGATCCCGGTCGCGGTGGGGTCTGCAATCCAGGACAAGCTCAAGCTGCCGGTCGTCGAGGTCTACGGCATGACCGAGACCTCGAGCGTGCACACGCTGGCCTATCCGTCGCGGCCGATCCGGCTCGGCTCGGTCGGCCTTCCCATGCCTTACGCGCGGGTCCGCATCGTGCAACTCGATGCCGACGGCCGGCTGATCCGCGACTGCGCGCCGGACGAGATCGGTGTCGTCATCATGGCCGGGCCCGGCGTGTTCGGCGGCTATCTCAACGACGAGCACAACAAGGGCGCCTTCGTCGACGAGGTCTGGGTCAATTCCGGCGATCTCGGCCGGCTCGATGCCGACGGCTATCTCTGGATCACCGGCCGCGCCAAGGATCTCGTGATCCGCGGCGGCCACAACATCGATCCGGCGCCGATCGAGGAGATCATGTTCCGGCATCCCGCCGTCGGCTTTGCCGCGGTGGTCGGTCAGCCCGACGCCTATGCCGGCGAATTGCCGGTGGGTTACGTGCAGCTGAAGCCGGGTGCGACCGTCGAACCGGGCGAGTTGGAGACATGGGTGCGCGAGCGCACGCCGGAGCGCGCCGCCGTTCCGGTGCAGGTCATTCCGATCGACCCGATGCCTGTCACCGGCGTCGGCAAGGTATTCAAGCCGCAACTGCGCTGGGACGCAGCCCAGCGCGTGTTCACGAAGGTGCTGACACCGCTCGCCGAGCGCGGCATCGACTGCAAGGTCAGGGTCGGCGCTCACGGCAGCCACGGCTCGATCGCCACGGTTACGCTGGCGGGCCTGCCGGCTGATCAGCGCGAGGCGGTTGCGAGCGAGGTGCACGCACTGCTTGCACCGTTCGTGATGCGCCACGAGGTGGTGCAAATGTAACGGACCCAACAGCCGGCTTTGGCGTCAACTGCGAAAGCAGAGCGACGCTTCGCCGCATTATCCATACCCCGATAGAGGGTCTTGTGTGACAACTATCACATAGGAAGAATTGGCAATCGGCCACGCTCCCGGATATTCTCATGGAATTGCATCCTGGGGGACGCAAGTGATTCCGTTTCGGTTATTTGCTTTGTTGATTTTGGCCATTGGCCTTGCCTGCGGACCGGCCCATGCGGACCGGCGGGTTGCGCTCGTGATCGGCAATTCCGCCTACAAGAGCGCGCCCAAGCTCGGCAATCCCGTGAACGATGCCACTCTGGTCGGCGGCATGTTCAAGAAGGCGGGCTTTGATTCCGTCGACGTCAGGCTGGATCTCAGTGCGAGCGAGATGCGGCGCATGTTGCGTGAGTTCGCCGGCAGGACCCGCGATGCGGATGTGGCGGTGATCTATTACGCCGGCCACGGCATCGAGCTGGAAGGCACCAACTATCTCATTCCGACCGATGCGACGCTGGAGACGGATGGCGACGTGCTCGACGAGACCATCCCGGTCGAGCGCGCGCTGTTCGCGGTCGAGCCGGCCAAGCAGCTGCGCCTGATCATCCTGGACGCGTGCCGCGACAATCCGTTTTCCAAGACCATGAAGCGGACGCTGGCCTCCCGCGCGATCGGACGCGGGCTCGCCAAGGTTGAGCCGACCAGCCCTAACACCATGATCGCCTTCGCCGCGAAAGCGGGATCGACCGCGTCTGACGGCGACTCCAAGAACAGCCCGTTCGCCGTCGCCTTGGTCGAGCACCTGCCGAAGCCGGGCCTCGACCTGCGCAAGGCTTTCGGCTTCGTGCGCGACGACGTGCTCAAGAGCACGGGCTACAAGCAGGAGCCGTATGTGTACGGCTCGCTCGGTGGCGACGACGTGCCATTGGTTGCGGTCAAACCGGCCGCGTCTGGGGCGCAGGCCAACCCGCAGGATTCTATTCGCAGGGATTACGAGCTGGCGCTGCAGCTTGCCACGCGCGACGGTTGGGAAGCCTTCCTGGCGCAATATCCCGAAGGTTTTTATGCCAATCTGGCCAAGGGCCAGATGAACAAGATCGCCGCTGAAGAGACGCGGGCGTCGGCCGAGCAAAAGGCGAATGCGGCCGAGCAGCAGAAGGCAAGGCTTATTGCCGAACGCGCCCAGAAGACCGAGCAGGACAAGGCGGCCGCGGCGGCCAAAGCTGCCGAAGAGGCCCGGATCGCGGCGGAGAAGCAGAAGCAGATCGAGCAGGCGAGGACCGAGGCGGCGGAGCACCAGCGCAAGCTGGCTGAGGCTGCTGCGGCGAAAGCACAGGCCGAGAAGCAGGCGGCGGAGAAGGCCAAGGCCGAGCTTGCCGCCAAGCAGGCAGCCGAGAAGGCGGAGCAGGTGGCAAAGCCGACGGCCGATCGGCAGATGCCTGAGGTCGAGCAAAAAGTTGCAGCCCTTTCGCCGACGCCGGCATCGGCATTGTCGGCGGCTGATCTGACAAAATCCCTACAGAGCGAATTGCGCCGTGTGGGCTGCCTGTCCACGACTGCGGACGGCGACTGGAGCGCCGCATCACAGCGCTCGCTCACGCTCTTCAACAAATATGCCGGCACCCAGCTCGACGCGAAGCTTGCAAGCATCGACGCACTCGAAGCGCTGAAAGCAAAACCCGGACGAGTCTGCCCGCTCATTTGCAATTTCGGCTCCAAGGCCGACGGCGATCAATGCGTGAAGATCACCTGCCGCGCCGGCTATCGCGTCGGTGACGACAACGAGTGCGAGAAGGTGCCCGAGAAGAAGCCGGTCGCGACGCGGGAAGATTCGAGGAAGCGGGACGCGGACCGGAAGGCCTCGGAATCGGCGCCCTCGAAGCCCGAAGACAGTGGGCAGATTTTTTGCAGTTCGGCTGGCTGTCGTCCGGTGCAGAAAGGATGCAGACTCGTGGCCGGGGCTGCGCCCGGAAGATATAACGCCTCCGTAGGAAGCGGCAATTATGAGGTCTGCAACTGATCGTGGAGTCGATCCAGAACCGCGGATGAATTGCGTGAACATCGCTCGATATCTCTTCCTATTCATATTTGCGGCTCTTTGCACCTGCGCGCCGGCTCAGGCCGACAAGCGCGTCGCGCTCGTGATTGGCAATTCCGCCTACAAGAACGCGCCGCGGCTCGCGAACCCGGTGAACGACGCCGGACTGATCGGCGGCATGTTCAGGAATGCGGGTTTCGATACGGTCGAGATCAAGCTGGACCTCAATGCCAGCGAAATGCGGCGATCGCTACGCGAGTTCGCGGCCAGGACGCGCGATGCCGACATGGCGGTGATCTACTATGCGGGCCATGGCATCGAGCTGGACGGCAGCAACTATCTCGTTCCGACCGATGCCATGCTGGAAACCGATGGCGATGTCCTCGACGAGACGATCGCACTCGACCGCGCGCTGTATGCGGTCGAACCGGCCAAACAACTCCGTCTCGTCATCCTCGATGCCTGTCGCGACAACCCTTTCGCCAAGGCGATGAAGCGCACCCTGGCCTCGCGCGCGATTGGTGGCGGGCTTGCCAAGGTCGAGCCAACCAGTCCCAACACGATGATCGCATTTGCGGCCAAGGCTGGGTCGACGGCGTCCGATGGCGACTCCCGGAATAGCCCGTTCGCGGTGGCGCTGACCGATCATCTGCCAAAGCCCGGGCTCGACTTGCGCAAGGCGTTCGGGTTTGTCCGTGACGACGTCTTGAAAAAGACCGGCAACAAGCAGGAGCCGTATGTCTATGGCTCCCTGGGCGGCAGCGATGTGCCGCTGGTGCCGGCAAGGCCGGCCGCCGCAGCCGGTCCGCAGGCAAATCCACAGGACAGTGTGCGCAAAGACTACGAGCTTGCCCTTCAGGCCGGCCTGCGTGAAGCCTGGGAAGCATTCCTCCAGACCTATCCGGAGGGCTTTTACGCCAACCTCGCCCGCGTGCAGTTGAAGAAGATTGCCGCCGAGGAGGATCGCACGGCAGCGACCGAGAAGGCGCGCCTGGCCGAACAGGAGAAGGCGAGGCTCGCGACCGAACGAGCCCAGAAGGCCGAGCAGGAGAAAGCGGCCGCCGCTGCGAAAGCCGCGGAAGGGGCGAGGATCGCGGCCGAGAAGGCCAAGCAGATCGAGCAGGCCAAGGCAGAGGCAGCCGAACGAGATCGCAAGGCGGCGGAAGCTGCCGCGGCCAGGTCGCTCGCGGAGAAGCGGGCGCTCGAGAAGGCAGCGACCGAGGCGGCAGCGAAGCAGGCGGCGGACAAGCAGGCGGCTGATGGCGACAGTAGGAAGGTGGCCGCGCTGTCGCCGCCGCCAAGCTCCCCGCCGCCCGGCGATCTCGCGAAATCCGTTCAGAGCGAACTGCGCCGCGTCGGCTGTCTTTCGGCCGCCGCCGACGGCGACTGGAGCGCCGCCTCGCAGCGCTCGCTGACACTGTTCAACAAGTACGCAGGCACCCAATTCGACGCAAAGCTTGCCAGTTTCGACGCGCTCGATGCGCTGAAGGCGAAGCCGGGACGCGTCTGTCCGCTCGTATGCAATTTCGGCTTCAAGGCCGACGGCGATCAATGCGCGAAGATCGCCTGCCGCGCCGGCTACCGCCTCGGTGACGACAACGAGTGCGAGAAGATTCAGGAGAAGAAGCCGGTCGCAACGCGCGAGGATTCGAGGAGGCGGGATACGGACCGGAAGCAAACGGAGGCTGCGCCGTCGACTCCGCAGGCCTCCGGGCAAATGATCTGCAACAACGCCGGATGCAGGCCGATCGCCAAGGGATGCCGGCTCGGGACGGCCAATCATCCAGCCACTCCTACGGTCAAGCTACCCGCCGAAATATGCAATTGATGACGAAGCACAATTGCCGGACTTCCACCATCGGGCTCAGAGCTCTTGCTTCTCTTGTTCTTGCAAGCTGGCTCGGCTGTACCGCCGCGCAGGCCGAGAAGCGCGTTGCGCTCGTGATCGGCAATTCCGCCTACAAGAGCGCGCCCAAGCTCGGCAAGTAATTGGTACGGGGCAATCGCAGGGGAGCGGCGGTATTGGGCAGCAAAGAGAGATTTGCAACTGATCTTAAGCGGTAGCCTCGCGGTGGCATGGCTGGCAAGGCCGCCCCAAACCGGCAGGATTATCTATTGTGGTTTGGTGCAGACGCCACGGGCTTCGATAGGGGGATACTCTTCGCCGAGTTACCCCGCCGGCATCCGCGTCTCCACCAGGCGTGCCCAATATGATGCGCCGTGGCCGAGGATGTTGTCGTTGAAGACATAGGCCGGGTGGTGGCACTCGTTGCCGTCGCCCATGCCGACCAGGATCATCGCGCCGGGGCGCGCTTCCAGCATGAAGGAGAAGTCTTCGGCGCCCATCATGGGAATGAACTTGTCGTTGACGCGCTCGGCGCCGACGATGTCGCGGGCGACGTCGGCGGCAAGGCCGGCCTCGCGCGCATGGTTCATCGTCACCGGATACATGCGCGTGTATTTCGTCTCCGCCGAGCCGCCATAGGCACGGGCGACGCTGTCGGCGACCTCGCCGATGCGGCGTTCGACCAGATCGCGCACCTCGGGATCGAGCGTGCGCACGGTGCCCCCGAGCTCGGCGATCTCCGGAATGATATTGAAGGCCGTGCCGGAGTGGAATTGCGTGATCGAGATGACGGCGGACTTCAGCGGATCGACGTTGCGCGCGACGATCGATTGCAGCGCGTTGACGATCTGCGAGCCGATCAGCACGCTGTCGATCGATTTGTGCGGACCCGCGCCGGCGTGGCCGCCCTTGCCGTGGACCGTGATCTGGATGTTATCGGAGGAGGCGAGCATCGCACCCGGCGTAGTCGCGAAATGGCCCTCGGGCAGACCCGGCATGTTGTGCATGCCGTAGACCTCCTGAATGTTCCAGCGCGTCATCAACCCGTCCTCGACCATCGCCTTGCCGCCGCCGCCACCTTCCTCGGCGGGCTGGAAGATCACGATCGCGGTGCCGTCAAAGTTGCGCGTCTCGGCGAGATATTTGGCGGCGCCGAGCAGCATGGCGGTGTGGCCGTCATGGCCGCAGGCGTGCATCTTGCCGGGTACCTTGGAGGCGTAGGCGACGCCTGACGTCTCCATGATCGGCAGCGCGTCCATGTCGGCGCGCAGGCCAATGGTCTTGCCGGAGGCCGACTTGCGGCCGCGGATCACGCCGACGACGCCGGTGCGGCCGATGCCAGTCACCACCTCGTCGCAGCCGAACTCGCGCAAACGATCGGCGACGATGCCGGCGGTGCGATGGACGTCGTATTGCAGTTCCGGGTTCTCATGGAAGTCATGGCGCCAGGCGGCCATTTCGTCGGACAGGGCGGCAACGCGGTTGACGATCGGCATGGGGGCTCCGTCTCTGTTGTTGTTATTGTTGTAGCCGGATGAGCGAAGCGACATCCGGGATCTTTGTTGGTGGCTCCCCGGGTTATCGCTGCGCTCACCCAGGCTACGCACTACGGACGCGACACTCAGCTTTCCCCGAACACGCGCTTGAAGATCGTGTCGACGTGCTTGAGGTGATAGCCGAGATCGAACTGCTCCTCGATCTCGGCGTCGCTGAGATATTTCTTCACCTCGGCGTCGCCCTTCAGCAGTTGCAGGAAGTCGCCTTCGCCGCGCCAGACCGGCATGGCGTTGCGCTGCACGAGCTTGTAGGCGTCCTCGCGGCTGGCGCCCTTCTGCGTCAGCGCCAGCAGCACGCGCTGGGAGTGCACGAGGCCGCCGAGGCGGTCGAGGTTCTTCTGCATGTTGGCGGGATACACCAGCAGCTTGTCGATCAGGCCGGCGAGGCGCACCAGCGCGAAGTCGAGCGTCACGGTCGCGTCGGGGGCCATCATGCGCTCGGCGGAGGAGTGCGAAATGTCGCGCTCGTGCCAGAGCACGACGTTCTCCAGCGCCGGTGTCACATAGGCGCGGACCATGCGAGAGAGACCCGTGAGGTTTTCCGAGAGCACCGGATTGCGCTTGTGCGGCATCGCGGACGAACCCTTCTGCCCTTCGGAGAAGAACTCTTCGGCCTCCAGCACCTCGGTGCGCTGCATGTGGCGGATCTCCACCGCGAAGCGCTCGACCGAGGAGGCGATCACACCGAGGACCGAGAAATACATCGCGTGGCGATCGCGCGGGATCACCTGCGTCGAGATCGGCTCGGGGACAAGGCCCATGGCCTTGGCGACGTGTTCTTCCACGCGCGGATCAATCTGCGCGAAGGTGCCGACGGCGCCGGAGATGGCGCAGGTCGCGACCTCTTTCCTCGCCGCGATCAGGCGCTCCTTGGCGCGCGTGAATTCGGCATAGGCATAAGCGAGCTTGAGGCCGAAGGTCACGGGCTCGGCATGGATGCCGTGGCTGCGACCGATAGTGGGCGTCATCTTGTGCTCGAAGGCGCGCTTCTTCAGCGCCGCCAGCACCTTGTCGAGGTCGGCGAGCAGCAGGTCGGCGGCGCGGGTGAGCTGGACGTTGAGGCAAGTGTCGAGCACGTCGGAGGAGGTCATACCCTGATGCACGAAGCGCGCTTCGGGGCCGACGATCTCGGCAAGATGGGTGAGGAAGGCGATGACGTCGTGCTTGGTCTCGCGCTCGATCGCGTCGATGCGGGCGACGTCGAAGGTGACGTCCTTGGCCTTGGCCCAGACCGTTTTGGCGGCTTCCTTGGGGATCGTCCCGAGCTCGGCGAGGGCGTCAGCCGCGTGCGCCTCGATCTCGAACCAGATATTGAACCGGGTCTGCGGTTCCCAGATCGAGGCCATTTCCGGGCGGGTATAGCGGGGGATCATTGGACTGCTCCAGGAAGGTGGGCGGGCGACCCAAGAGAGCGCTGCCTGCCAAAATGCTTTTTACGCCGTGATTTAGCAGAGCGGAGAGGGCAAAACAAACGATCCGAGCCCGGGAAGAGGGAGATCGCCGAGCTATCCACCGGACCAGCCGGCCGAAGGGAGGCCGGAGAGGAGGCCCGCAAAAATCGACTATCAATCACGGATCATTGACTGACAGATATTGAAATCTGTCAGCGAGACGTGTATATCCCCTGTCGGACGCTCCGATTGGGCGTCTCGTGGTTCTCCCCGAGGAGAAACCGCGGACGATTGGAGACTTAAGACAATGACGACCGAAATCATCAATCTGACCGGGACGATTGGGCATTGGCTCAATTTACTGGTGGCGCGCCAGATCGCGGCGCAGGCTGCAAAACTGCCTCATTAAGGCGAGAGCTTTCCGAAACGACCGGCACGGGCGCTTCGGAAGCAGCTCCATCGCCGGGTAACTGAGCCCTCAACGGGACCATGGTGCTGGCATGAATGAAGCCGTTATCTTGACGCCGGAGCGGATCCTCGAAGTCACCGAGGACGTGTTGCGGCGCTACGGACTTGCCAAGGCCACCGTGGTCGACGTCGCCCGTGCGCTCGATGTGAGCCACGGCAGCGTCTACCGCCATTTTCCGAGCAAGGCCTCGCTGCGCGAGGCCGTTGCCAAACGTTGGCTGGACCGTATCGACGCGCCGTTGCTGGCGATCGCCGAGGAGCAGGGTCCGGCGCCAGTCAGGCTCGACCGCTGGCTGCGCACGCTGTTCGACGCCAAGCGTTCGCGCGTGCTCGACGACCCCGAGATGTTCGACACCTATCTGACCCTGGCGCGCGAGGCCTGCGCAGCCGTCAGGTGTCACAAGGACACCATGATCGACCAGATCGGGGCGATCCTGACCGACGGCGTGAAGCAGGGCGTGTTCGAGGTTGGCGACGTCAAGGCAACCGCGCGCGCCATCTTCGATGCCACCGTCCGCTTTCACCATCCGGCCCACGCCGACGAGTGGAAGGACGCCGATCTGCCGGCGCGCGTCGATGCGACGCTGGCGCTGCTGTTGCGCGGATTAAAGGCTTAGGCCGAACAACCCACCCGCTCCAAAGCCAGCGGTAGCCGACCTGGCCGGCGTTTGTTATCCCCCCACCTTATGGGCAAGGGCACCATCGCGGAGCGAACGCGGATGGTGAGATTTTTTCCGCCCACCAAGCGCGGCACCGGCCAATGGCACGACCGGCGGGCTTTCCGGATACGCATTGACTTCAATTTCGACAAGGTCCTTCGCCCGCTTTCGAAGCCGGTAGAATGCAAGCTCTTGTCCGAGCAGGGGGCAGTGGAATCGAATCGTTGCTGTGTCTGGCAGGCGGCAGAGTTCATCGATGAGCTCGCCGACAGTGATGATCGCGGGATAGGTGGCTTCGCGGATAGCCTTACTCATGGCGGAACTCCTTCGCTCTGGTACTAACCAGAGTTCGACCGCCTCCGTTCCAATCCGCATCGCTAAGGCGATCGAAATATTCTTGGAGGCCCCGCGTGCGGAGGAGGGCTCTGCGCGCCCTGTCTCCAGGGACGGGCGAACACTTAGATCTTCGTCAGCCCGCAAGCCGCGGCGAGCCGCACGAGCTGCGCATCCGTGCGCGCGCCGGTCTTGGTCTTGATCAGATAGTGATAGTTCTGCACCGTCTTGACGCTGAGATTGAGATGCGTCGCGATCTGCTCGGTGGTGGCGCCGCCGGCGAACTGGCGCAGGATCTCGATCTCGCGTTCTCCCAGTTGATCCAGCGCAGAGCCCGCCGAGAGGCTGTCCTCGGCCAGGATGTGCGCGATGTCGTCGCTCATGGCGCGTTCGCCGCGGGCAACGCTGCGGATCGCGGATACGACCGCGGACGGCTCGCTGCTCTTGGTGACGAAGCCGCTGGCGCCGGCACTGAAGGCGGCTTTCACCAGCACGGCCTCGTTGTGCATGGTGAAAACGAGGATGCGCGCCCGCGGGCTGCGCGCGCGGATGTTGCGGATCGCCTCCAGCCCGCTCGCGCCGGGCATCGAGATATCGAGCACGACGACGTCAGGATCGCGCGCCTTGAAGGCGCTGTAGGCATCCGCGGCGTTATCGGCCTCCGCCACGACATGCAGATCGCCCTGGCTTTCCAGCACGCGCCGGTAGCCTTGCCGCACGATCGGATGGTCGTCGACCAGCAGCACGGAGATTCCTGTTGCCGCAATCTCGTTCATGCCGGCCTCATGCGGCGAGCGGAATGGTGGCAGCGACGCTGAGGCCGCGATGGGCGGGCAGGATCGACAATGATCCGCCAGCCGCAGCGATGCGCTCGCGGATGCCGGTGAGGCCGAAGCCGGCCGACTGCGCCACGCGTACCGCATCGCCGCCGCCGTCGTCCTCGACACTGATCAGCAATGCATCGTCATCGCCCGTGCGCCGCTCGACGCGCAGGGAAATCTCGCGTGCCGCGCCGTGGCGCAATGCGTTGGTCAGACACTCCTGCGCGACGCGATAGGCGGTGGTGGCGGCCGGGCCGCTGATGTCGGTGAGGTCGCCCTTGAGATCGAGCTGGATCGTCGGCCGCGCCGCGCTCTGCGAACGCCAGCTATCCACCAAATTCACCAGGCTCGCCTCCAGTCCAAGCTCCGCGGGAAGGGGATTGCGCAGGCGCTTCAGCGCGTCGCGCAGCGAGGCCATCAGATGATGCGTGGCCTGCGAGATCATCCGCGCGTCCTGCGCGATGCCCCTGTCCTTGTCTTCCTTCGTGCCCGCCGTCTCGATGGTGTTGGCGAAGGCGAGGATGGCCGAGAGATTTTGCCCGAACTCGTCGTGCAGTTCGCGGGCGAGCGCGCGGCGTTCGTCGTCGCGGATCTCGATCAGGCGCCGCGTCAGCGCCGCGCGCTGTTCGGTCGCTTCCTCCAGCCGGCCGCCGAGCTCGCCGACGGCGCTGCCGATCATCGCCAGCTCCATTGAGCGGAAGTGCGGCAGTTTCGTGCGATACTGACCGCGCGCCATGCGCTGCAAGGCGGTCACGATCGTGCGCGCCGGCGCCAGCGCATGCGCGATCGCGAGCGAAGCCAGCAGCGCGATCGCCGCCGCCATCAAAAGCGCGACGTCGATCACGTTGAGGATGTACTCCCAGGCGAGCGAGATGGCGGCCGCGGCATCCGGCGTCGCGACCACCGTTCCAGCGGTCGCCGCGCGAGGACTGACGGGCCGTATCACTTCGGCGTGGCTGCCGAGGAAGGTCGGCACGATCGATGCGAACCAGCGCGGCGGCGTCTTGCCTAGCCCCTCGCTCTGGCCGCAGAGCGGCTTTTCGAACGCGATGGCCGGCTGGAACTCGACGCAGACGCCGGGCGAGATCAGCTTCATCGTCTCCAGCGTGCGCCACTCCGGAACCGGCAGAAGCTGCTCGCGTGTTCTGCTGCTACGCAACAAGAATTCGTGCCAGTACAGCGCCTGAAGCGCCTGCGCGACCCGTTGCGCCGAGGCCGCGGTCGCCCGGTCGACGCTGCGATAGGCGTCGAACGTCGCCCAGACGGTCGCCGCTCCAAGGCAGAGCGCGACGATAAGAAACAGACGGGCGACAAGCTCAAGCACAAGGCGCATGCGATCACCCCAAAGTTTGGTAAGGTCAGCCTAACAACGCCGCCGCGCCTTGCCAATTGCGGGGATCGGCAAGATGGCAGCTCGGGCAAATTTCCCAAGCCGGATTGGGCATGGCTCTTTGGACCGGGCGCGGCGGCTTTGATCTAATGGGCGGGAAATCGCGGCAGGCCAACCTTTGGCCAGGAGCAGTGCAGCATGAGTTCGATGACGATTGGACCGATCGCGGGGACTGCGACCGACCCATCCGAGCGCAGCGCGCTCCTGTTCTGGATGATCTTCACCGGGCTTTCGGTCTTCGCCGTCGTGCTGCTGTGGCGCTTCGGCCTGATCCGTCTGATGTTGTCGTCGGACCGCACCTACATTTCCAGCGTGATCGCGCTGCTCTATGTCCTCACCTGCGGTCACTGCTTCCTGCGCACGCGGGCAATTGCCCGCGAGGGCGCGGCGGCCCGGCGCTGCCGCGCGGTGCTCGCGGCGCCCGAGGGCGGCAAGGCGCTGGACGCCGGCGCGACCGCGCTGCCGCGCGGCCTGGTGCGGGACCACATCGAGAGTCTCGTGACCAAGGCCACGGCGCAGGACTACCGCCCGGTCGACCAGACGCTATTGTTGCGGACGCTCGCCGACCGGCTGCGCGGGTCGAACGGCTTCGGGGCCTTCGTCTCGGATACGCTGATGAAGCTCGGCCTGCTCGGCACCATCGTCGGCTTCATCATCATGCTGGCGCCGATCGCGGGGCTCGATGCCGCCGACAAGGTCGCAATGCGATCCTCGATGGGGCTGATGAGCGACGGCATGGCGGTCGCGATGTACACGACGCTGGCGGGCCTCGTCGGCTCGATCCTGGTCCGCATCCAGTATTACATGCTGGACGCCGCGACCCAGAAGGTGTTCTCGGACGCGGTGGTGCTGACCGAGACCTATGTGACGCCGGTACTGGAGCGCAAGGGCGCTGGAACGCCGTCATGATGGATGACTTTGGTCTCTATCCGCGCGAGGAGCCGTTCGATCCCCTGGGCGTGATGCTGTTCAAGGCGCTCCAGGTGATCGCGTTCCTGTTCTTCCTCGCACTGCTCGCGGTCTCGCCGGATGCCAAGGACGGCAAGATCGACTCCAAGGCCGAGTTCATGATCACGCTGGACTGGCCGGACAGCCATCCCGACGATCTCGACCTGTTCGTGCAGGATCCCGCCGGCAACATCGCCTGGTATCGCCACCGCGAGGCCGGCTTCCTGACGCTCGACCGCGATGACCGCGGCGGGGCCAACGACTTCATCATGGTCAACGGCAAGAAGATCGCCTCGCCGATCCGCGAGGAGATCGTCACGGTGCGCGGCATCGTTCCCGGCGAATACACCGTCAACGTATCGCATTTCGTGGCGACGACCGGCGTCCCGGTCGAGGCCAATGTGAAGGTGCAGAAGCTCAATCCGACGGCGCAGGTGGTCTTCGACAACAAGTTCATGCTCGATCACACCGGCGACGAGAAGACCGCGGTGCGGTTCCGGCTCGATGCCGAAGGCAAGGTGGTCAATGTGGACCAGCGGCCGAAATCGCTGCTCGAGACCTTTCGCAGCGGCTGGCGCAACGGCGCCGATCTCGACCCGAGCACCGGTGTGAGCAAGAACGCTGCGAGGGTGCGCCGTGACTAGCCTGCAAACGATCATCCTCACGCTATCGATAGCCTACACCGTCATCGGCGCGCTGCTGCTGATCGTGCTGGTCTATGCGCGGCTGCACTGGTCGTTCAAGGCAGTCGCGGTGGTCGTGATCAGTGCGTTCTATGTCGTGAGCTTCACGGAAATGCGCGGGCTGCTCGGCTGGGCCAGCGCCGATCGGCTGCCGGGGAACTTCAAGCTGCTGAAGTCCCGCATCGTCGAGCCGCATTCGTTGGAGGGCGATCCCGGCTCGATCTATCTGTGGGTCGAGCAACTGGATGAGGACAATCGCCCAAGCGGCATCCCCCGAGCCTTCCGCATCCCCTACAACGACAGTCTGGCCGACAAGACCCATGCAGCGGAGAACGAGATCGCGCTGGGACATCCGCAAGGCGGCCGCGCCGCCGATTTCGGCGGCGGCGACGGCAGCCTCATCGACATGGTCCGGGAATATGTGACGCCCAAGACCATCATGGAGACGAGCGGCGGCGATTCCTCGACCGGCGAGTTCAGCGCTCCGCAGGCCGGCGCGCAAGGCGCCGGTTTCACCCCTGTGCCGCCACCCCGGATGCCGCCGAAGGACGAGCAATAGGCCCTTCACCCTTGCCGCAGGGACCCGCTGGAAAACCGAACCGCGCAGACGCATCTTGACGTCGCTCAATTTGGCCTTATCGGCTTCCGGCAAGACATTTGGGGTGGAGGGTGCGTGCTTCTCGCTGTCTTCTCGGATATCCATGGCAACCGGCAGGCGTTCGAGGCGTGCCTGAAGGTCGCGCGGGCGCGTGGCGCCGAGCGATTCATCCTGCTCGGCGACTTCGTCGGCTATGGCGCCGATCCGGAATGGGTGGTGGATACCGCGATGGAGCTGGTTGCCCAAGGCGCCGTCGCCGTGCGCGGCAACCATGACCAGGCGGTCAATTCCTCGGCCGAGACGATGAATGCCGAGGCGCAGATCGCGATCGAATGGACCCGCGGTCGGCTCGACACCGTGCAGCGCCGGTTCCTGGCGGAATTGCCGATGCTGGTGCAGGACGGCGATCGCCTGTTCGTGCATTCGGAAGCCTCCAGCCCCCGAAGCTGGCACTATGTCCGATCGACGGCGGACGCCGCCAAGAGCCTGATCGCGACGCCGGCCCATGTCACGTTCTGCGGCCACATCCACCGTCCGGCGATCTATTCGATGTCGGTGACGGCGAAGATGTCGGGATTGGTGCCCAAGACCGACGTCTCCGTACCGCTACTGCGCGGGCGGCAATGGCTTGCGGTGCTCGGCTCGGTCGGCCAGCCACGTGATAGCGATCCATCCGCCGCTTTCGTGCTGTTCGACACGGTCTCTTGCCTGATCACCTATTGCCGCGCGCCCTACGATGTCGAGACGGCCGCGAACCGGATCCGCGAGAACGGCCTGCCACGTTGGCTTGCCGACCGGCTGTCGCAGGGGCGCTAGAGGCGATGCCGAAACCCCTGGTCAAATCAGGCGCAGAGATCAACGGCTACACCATCTGCGAATGCATCCATGCCGGCGGGATGGCGACGCTGTGGACGGTCACTCATCCCGGCATCGACGTGCCGCTGCTGATGAAGATTCCGCGGGTGTCGGAGGGCGAGGACCCTGCGGCGATCGTCTCCTTCGAGATGGAGATGATGATCCTGCCGCGGCTGGCCGGGCCGCATGTACCTTCATGTTTCGGCACCGGCGATTTCGCCCACCAGGCTTATGTCGTGATCGAGCGCATCTCCGGGACCACGCTCTACAAGCGATTGCCCGACTTGCCGCTGCCGTATGACGAGGCGCGGCGGCTCGTCGCCAGGATCGCGACGGGGCTCGCCGATTTGCACCGGCAGAACGTGATCCACCACGACATCAAGCCGAGCAGCATCATGTTCCGCGAGAGCGGCGAGGCCGTGCTGATCGACTATGGCCTGTCGCACCACAACCATCTGCCGGATCTGCTGCAGGAGGAATTCCGCCTGCCTTACGGCACTGCGCCCTATATGGCGCCGGAACGGCTGTCAGGCGTGCGCGATGATCCGCGCAGCGATTTGTTTTCGCTCGGCGTGCTGCTCTATTTCTTCACGACGGGCGAGCGTCCCTTTGGCGAGGGCGAGACGCTGCGTGCGATGAGGAGGAGGCTGTGGCGCGATCCGTACCCGCCGCGCGGCTTACGCGCCGACTATCCGCCCTGGCTCCAGGAGGTCGTGCTGAGGTGCCTCGAGATCGAGCCGGTGTGGCGCTATCCGACGGCGTCACAGCTCGCGTTCGATCTCGCCCATCCCGACCAGATCAAGCTCACCGCGCGTTCGGAGCGGCTGAAGCGCGATCCGCTCAGCGTCGCCTGGCGCCGCCGGTTCAACCAGGGTGTCATGGCGCCCCGCGCGAAATCGGATGTCGCAGCCCAAATCGCATCGAGTCCGATCCTCGCGGTTGCGCTCGAGACGGTGGAAGGCGCGCCGGAGCTGAACGAGGCGCTGCGCGTCACCACCGAGCGCATTCTCGCGACGCTGCCGTCGGCGCGGCTCGCTTGCGTCAACGTGCTCAAGCTCAACCGGATCGCGATCGATCGGACGCTCGACGAGCAGGGCTCCAACAAGCATATTGACCGCCTGGTGGCGCTGAGGCATTGGGCGACGCCGCTCAAGCTGGATGAGAGCCGGCTGTCGGTTCATGTGCTGGAAGCGGTCGATCCCGCTGCGGCGCTCCTGGAATTCGCCGAGGTCAACCAGGTCGACCACCTCATCATTGGCGCGCGGCAGAGCTCGTTCCGCCGCACGCTGCTCGGCAGCGTCTCGGCCAAGGTGGCCTCGGAAGCGGCCTGCACTGTCACCGTGGTGCGGCCGCCGCGGCTGGCTGCGGATGCGGGCGAGGAGGCCGGATAGGGCCGTGCTCTGGATGCTGGAAGGTTCAGGCCGCGTGGGCGGAGCGCTTGCGGCGGATCGGCCAGGAGAACTGGGGGCCGGGCTCGCCGTGATCCGCGCTGCCGCCGAAGAACTGGATGAGCTCGCGGCAGGGCTCGCAGTTGAAGAGGTTGCGCGACGCGGATGCCTTGGTCATTTCCTTCAGGCAGTTCGGGCAGTGCGGCTTCATGTGCTTGGTCCAGAAAAGAATTCAATGCCGGCGCGGTGACCGGAGCGGGTGATCCAGGTCCGCCGCTTCGGGCCCGGTGTCGTCGCGCATCTCGCCTTCGGAGCGTTCGAGCCGACCGAAGAAATAATCGAGGTCCGGGTGCGGGCGCCGCGGAATGCGGCGCCTGCGCTTCGGCTGACGCTTCACGAGCGCGAACTGCACTTGCGTCAGATCCAATGGCGACGGGTGGTACGCAACGAACATGCCGGGACCTGCACCGGTCCGGCCGACGGCCCAAACACAACAAACGCACTGAAACCAAGCCACAACGCCACGCCAGTCCAAACCAGGGTCGTCGTCATGATGTGCTCCCGCGAAAACAGGCAAGAATCACTAGCGGTGATTTGCGCGAATCAGGGAAGCCCGGAGGAGTACGGATCAAGATTGCAATTTTAGGCATTGCGCGTCGCAGCATCCGTAGAAGCCGCTCATTCGCGGAAAGCGCGTGACGCCTCAGATCGCTTCGCCGCGTGCGCCTGCGGCCGCGTTGCGGATCGCGGCAATGTTGGTCTTGTACGCTTCCTGCGTGCCGCCCCTGAACACGGACGTGCCGGCGACGAAGGCGTTGGCGCCAGCCGCGGCCAGGAGACCTGCGACGTCGGGACCGACGCCGCCATCGACCTCGATATCGATCGGACGGCCTGCCGTCATCGCGCGGATATCGCGGATCTTGCCGATCGCGGAGGGGATGAAGGCCTGGCCGCCGAAGCCGGGATTGACCGACATCACCAGCACAAGGTCGACGAGGTCGATGACGTATTCGAGCACGCTGATCGGCGTGCCTGGATTGAGCGAAACGCCGGCCTTCTTGCCGAGCGCGCGGATCGCCTGGAGCGAGCGGTGCAGATGCGGACCTGCCTCCGCATGCACGGTGATGTGGTCGCAGCCGGCTTTCGCAAAGGCCTCGAGAAAGGGGTCGCAGGGTGAGATCATCAGATGAGCGTCGAAGGTTTTCTTCGTATGCGGGCGCATCGCCTTGATGATGTCGGGGCCATAGGAAATGTTCGGAACGAAGTGCCCGTCCATCACGTCGAGATGGATCCAGTCGGCGCCGGCGGCGTCCACGGCGCGCACCTCCTCGCCAAGCTTGGAGAAATCCGAGGCCAGGATCGAGGGCGCGATTGCCAGGGGGCGGGGGGCGAAGGCTTGGGTCATAGCGCGGTTTCCCGTGGCGGCCGTGAAAGATGAACTCGCCTAACATGGGCCTCTCAGCCGGGCAATGCAGGGGTGGCGAGCTTTCTGTGGGCGGAAATTTCTGCCGCGATCGGCATGAATTGCCGGTGTTCCCGGGCCGTGCAAAGTGCGGCGAAGGCGGATTTCATTGAGCTTTTTTCGTTGGCACGGCGCTTGCTGACGTCACCTCCAGGACATTGGCCGCGGCATGCCGCATCGGTTGGAGTTTTTGCAATGTTGTTTGCCCTTGGTGCCGCATCGAGTGCGCTCGACGCGATCCAGTCGCTGACGAATTCGAAATCGTCCTCGTCGACCCAGAAGACGGGGTCTTCGAAAGGCGCGACCAATCCGTTCGCGATCGACAGCGGCAGCAACAGCACGACCAGAGGCGCGACCTCTTCGGTCAATTCGGGCAAATATCCGCAGATCTCGCCGGAGACGATGAACGCGTTGTTCGCCGCGCAGAGCCAGTCCTCTGACAGTACGAGCAGCACAGTCAGCTCGACCTCGTCGAACTCCACGTCCTCCACGTCGACGTCCTCGACGAGCCGTGACGCCGCGCTGAAGGACCTTTTTTCGCAGGTCGACGGAGACGGCGACGGCAAGATCACCAAATCCGAATTCGAGAATGCGCTGGGTGCCGGCGGCACCAACACGGCGCAGGCCGACGACGTGTTCTCCAAGCTGGATTCGAATTCCGACGGCAGCGTCAGCCTCGACGAGATGTCGAAGGCGCTGAAGAGCGGCCATCACGGCCACCATCACGCGCAAGGTGCGGGCGATGCGTCCGGCACCGGTTCGGATGCTTCCTCGCAGTCGAGCGGCGGCTCGACCTCGACCACGACAACCGGCGCCGACGGCTCGTCCACCACCACCGTCACCTATACCGACGGCTTCAAGATGTCGACAACGGTCCCGGGCGCCTCCAGCGCCTCCGGTAATTCGGCTTATGATCTGTTTGCGCAGTTGATGCAGCGGCAAGGCGGGCACGGGCAAGGCGCCTCAGCGGCTGCCGGCTCGTCCATGTCAATGAGCGTGTGAGCGAGAAGCTCTCTCTCTCCGCAAATTGCGTCGTCGTGCCCCGCGGAGACGGGGGCATCCAGTAGGCCGCGGCCTTTCGGTTCAATCATTTATCGTCTCTGGAATACTGGATCGCCCGGTCTCCGCCGGGCGATGACGTGTGATGTGTTGCCAGATGGGAGTGCTACTTACGGGCCGAAGCGATCCTTCCACGCCGGTAGTGCCCCCGCGAACGGCAGTGCTGTCGCATTGTAAATGCCACGTGCGATCGCGCGCGCGACCACGTTGGCGGCGACCGTGCCGAGTTCGGTGAGGCCGACCAACGGCTCGACCGGCTTCTCGCCAGTCGCGGCGGCAAACAGCACGTCGCCGTCGGTCGGGGCATGCACCGGATAGATCGCGCGGGCAAACCCGGTATGCGCGATCATCGCAAGCCGCTTGGCCTGTGCCTTGGTCAGCCTCGCGTCGGTGACGACGAGGCCGATCGTGGTGTTTTCGCGCGCGGTCGCGGCGAGCCCGCCCTTGATGCGCATCGCCAGCATGTCCCGTGTGAACGCGGACGGCAGGCCGCGCCCGCCGAACTCGCCGTTCTCCTCGAATGGCGCTGCCCAGAACCACGGCCCGTCGCCGACGGTGGCGCTGCCGACCGCGTTGACGACGATAATCGCGGCGACCTTGATGCCGTTGGCCAGGACCGCGGAAGCCGACCCCAGCCCGCCCTTGAAGGTCGCGGTGGTGGCACCCAGGCCGGCGCCGACGCTGCCCAGCGCGAAATCGTGGCTTGCGGCCAAGGCCGCGGCGTAACCGAGATCGCGATAGGGCGCGAAGCGCCCCCAGGCCTTGTCGCCACCATTGAGCAGGTCGAACACGATCGCACCCGGCACGAGCGGGATCACCGCGCCGCGGATATTAAGACCGCGACCCTGCTCGGCGAGCCAGGCCTGCACGCCGCCGCCGGTCTCGATCCCGAAGGCGGAGCCGCCGGACAACGCGATCGCATCGACCCGTTCTTGCGTGCTGGCAAGATCGAGCAGGGCATCCTCGCGGGTACCCGGTCCGCCGCCGCGGATGTCGATCGCCGCGACCGCCGGTTGGTCGAAGATGATCGCGGTCGCGCCCGAGGCGAGTTTCGCATCCTCGGCATGGCCGACGCGGACGCCGGCGATATCGGTGAGAAGGTTTTTCAAGACGGCTCCGCAGGCTGAAAGGCGATCGCTTCAGCGATATCGCAGGGATGGCGCAGGCTCAACCGGCGAGCGCGGTCCTGAGCATCTTGGCGAGCTCGGACTTGCGGTAGGGCTTTGCCAGCAGCAGCACGCCGGAATCGAGCCGGCCGTGGTGGACGATGGCGTTCTCGGTGTAGCCCGAAGTGAACAGCGTCTTGAGGTCGGGGCGCCGGCGCGCCGCCTCATCGGCGAGCTGGCGGCCGTTCATGTTGCCCGGCATGATGACGTCCGTGAACAGCAGGTCGATGTCCTTGTCGGAGTCGATGATGATGAGGGCCTCGGCCGCGTTGCCGGCCTCGAGGGCGGCATAACCGAGGCTCTTGATCTGGGTCACGACATATTGCCGCACCAGCGCGTCGTCCTCGACGATCAAGATCTTCTCGTCGCCACCGGTGACGGGCGCGTTCTGGAGCGCCTCGAACTCGGTCTCCTGCACGCCGCTCGAGCGCGGCAGGTAGATCTTCACGCTCGTGCCGTGGCCTTCCTCGCTGTAGATCTTGACGTGGCCGCCGGACTGCTTGACGAAGCCGAACACCATGCTGAGCCCGAGGCCGGTGCCCTTGCCGACCTCCTTGGTGGTGAAGAAGGGATCGAACACCCGGTCGATTAAGTCCGGCGGGATTCCGGAGCCGGTGTCGCTGACGGCGATCATCACGTAATTGCCGGCCAGCACGTCGGGATTCATGCTGGCATAACCGTCGTCGAGGAAGATGTTGCGGGTCTCCAGCACCAGCGTGCCGCCGTCGGGCATGGCATCGCGCGCGTTCAGCGCGAGATTGAGGATCGCGGTGGAAAGCTGACCCGGGTCGATCAGTGCCGGCCATGCATCCTCGGTGAGCTGCGGCAGGATGGTGATCTGCTCGCCGAGGGTGGGATGCAGGAGCTTTGCGGCCTCGAGCGTCAGGGCGTTGACGTCGATTTCGCGCGGCTGGAGCGGCTGCTTGCGGGCGAAGGCGAGCAGATGCTTGGTCAGTTGCGCGCCGCGTTCGGCGGCATCGTCGATCAGCTTGGTGATGGCGGCGAGTTCGGGACGGTCAGCGACCGCATCCGCCAAAATGCCGATCGTGCCGGTGATGACGGTCAGCACATTGTTGAAGTCGTGCGCGACACCGCCGGTCAATTGACCGATGGAATCCATCTTCTGTACGTGCCTGAACTGCGCCTCGGCCGCCTGCTTCTCGGTGAGGTCGCGGCCGATGAAGAAATGGCGCTTGACCGGATCGGACCAGGTGCCCATCCAATTCAGCGTGACCTCGTGACCGTCGTAGTGGTAGTAGCGCGCCTCGAAGCTGCGCTTGACGGCGCCGCGCCGCGCCGCGCGCATCTCGCTTCGTGTCCTGTCGAGATCGTCGGGATGGATGAACTCGGTTGCGCTGTGTCCGACCATGTCCTCCGGACCGAATCCGAGGATATCCTTCACGCTCGGGCTGACCTGGACGAAATTGCCAAAACCGTCGGTGACCAGGATGAGATCCTGCGAGGTCTCGAAGATGCGCTGCCGCTCCTCGATCTCGCGGCGCAGTTTCTCCCGTGACTGCTTCTCCTCCGTGATGTCGTGGGCGATCTTGCAGGCGCCGATGATCTCTCCGCCAGCTGTTTTGAGCGGAAAAATATTGAGCACGACGTCGAGCCGACGGCCGTCCTTTCGGATGCGGACCGTCTCGTGCTGGGCGATCGTTTCGTTGCCGCCGACCCGGTTCAGGATACCCCTGACCTCGGCCTTGCGGTCGTCCGGCACAATGATGTCGATCGGCTTGCCGATGGCCTCCGTGGCGGCATAGCCGAACAGATGTTCGGCGGCCTTGTTCCAGCCGGTGATGACACCGTCGAGCGTCTTCGTGATGATGGCGTCATTGGCGGATTCGACGACGGCGCCGTACAGGGCAAGGCGCTTGCCGTAGTAGTCGCGATCCAATGCCGACTGCTGGCGCAGCCTGCCGACCAGGCCCACCGTGTGGGCCTGGAGGCGGACATTTTCGATCAGAAGCACCGCAAGCACGAAGGTAGCTGCGCAGAGGCCGTAGAAGCGGCCGGCGTAGAAGCCGAGATCGAAGCGCGCGACGTTGACGATCGCCGACAGTGCGATGTCGAACAGCCAGGCGCACATCACGACCATGAGCCAGACGTCGATGATCGAATGCGGACGCCGGAACCACAGCGAGACCAGTGCGGCGAAGCTCAGGGACCAAACGAAGGACACCACGCCGATCATGAGCTGCGTGTAACGGCCGTCGCGCAGCAGGACCGGCAGCAGATCGTGCTGGGCAGTGACGATCCAGGTCAAGACGATCGTGACCGCAACGACGCCGAGCGCGCTGGCGCAGATCGCCTTGCTTGGCGAGCCTGATATCCTGGCGCCGCCGTCGGCCTCCTTCAGCCAGGCATAGGCCAGCACGCAGAGCGGGAAGCCGCCGTGCCAGATCATGTAGAGCCAGACCGCGGTCTGCTGATCGGCACGCAGCAACCCCGTCGGCGAGAAAAGTCCCGGGAAGGTGAGGGCGTGGCATGTGGCCGCCGCGGCGGTGAACAGATAGCCCGTCGCGAGCACGAGCAGTGCGCGGGTCCGGAGCACCGCAAACTGCGACAGCAGAAGGACCGCGGTGATGATGTCCGCGGCGGCGAGGGCGGATTGATAGCTCGCGACGAAGGCTGGCACAGGCAGCAGCGGGATACCTGCGAACGGTACGGCCAGCGCGAACAGGATCGAGGCGATGCCGACGATCGCCAATGCTGCGGTGCGGTCTGTCGCGGTGGCCGGCAAGGTCGACAGGAATGTGTTTCGCTCGGTCGTCGCGGACAGGTCCAGCTCTCGCAAATCGGTCTTGAGCATCTTCGCCAGTCTCATTTGGCCCAATGAAATTCCGTCCATGGTAGCTCGTTCTGGGCACGCATCATGACAAAACCCACCGCGACTCAACCGAAGGTTACAGCTTACTTAATCTTGTTGGGAACGCGCACTAGGGATCGGGTAAGATGCGCTTTACTGGACGGTGCCATAATACCCTCCCACTGCTATGGGTTCCAGGTTTGAATCAGGCATTTTGATTTCAGGATCCGGGAGTTGTTCCCTATGGCCCGCGTTCTCATCATCGACGACCAGAAGGACGTCCGTGCGATGGTCGCGATCGTGCTGCGCGTCAACCGTTACGAGGTCGTTGAGGCCGACAGCGGCGCGGCCGGAGTGAAAGCGTTCACCGAGGCCTCCTTCGACGCGGCCATCGTGGACATTTTCCTCGGTGACACCAGCGGCGTCGAGGTTATCTCGACTCTGCGCGAGCTTGCACCCAGCCTCCCGGTCATTGCCGTGTCGGGGATGACCGCGCTGGACTTCATGGAACAATCGCCCCACCTCGCCAACGTGGTCTGCCTGCAAAAGCCATTTCGGCCGAACGATCTTCTGCAAGCGCTGCGGAGGGCCCAGGCCGCGGCGGACGGCGAACTGCCCGCAGCCGTCTGACCTTGCCGCAGGAAGCAACGCCCCGGGGTAACCCGGGGCGCGACGATGATTGGAGGAGGCCTTCGGGCCCGGCAAGTGCGCTCAGGTGCCGTTGCCGCTGATCGCGGCGTAGCCGCCCTTGGCGTCCCATTTGTAGACGACGTAGTCGAGCTGCTTGATGTCGCCCTTGGCGTCATACTCGATCGGCCCGATCACGGTGTCCCACTTGCCGGCCTTGATAGCCGCCATGACCTTCTTGGCGTCGGTGGTGCCGGCCTTCTTGGCCGCCTGCGACCAGACTTGCATCGCCGCATAGGTGTAGAGCGTGTAGCCCTCGGGGTCGATGTTCTTGGCCTTGAAGGCGTCGACGATCTTCTTCGCGGTCGGCTTGTTGCGCGGATCGGGGCCGAAGGTGAACAGCGTGCCTTCGCCGGCGGGGCCGGTGATGGAGGCGTATTCCTTGTCGGCGAGCGCGTCGCCGGCCATCAGCACGGTCTTGAGGCCCTGGTCGCGCATCTGGCGAAGGATGAGGCCGCTCTCCTGGTGGTAGCCGCCGACATAGACGAGATCGATGTTGTCGCGCTTCAGCCGCGAGACGATCGCGTTGAAGTCCTTGTCGCCCTTGTTGTAGGACTCGTACATCTTCTCGGTAACGCCGGCCTTGTTCAGCGCCTTCTTGGTTTCATCCGCAAGACCCTTGCCGTAGGTGGTCTTGTCGTTGAGGATGGCGATGTTCTTGCCCTTGTAGTTCTTGGCGATGTACTGGGCGGCGACCAGGCCCTGCTGGTCGTCGCGGCCGCAGACGCGCGCCACGTTCCACAGTCCGCTATCGGTGAACTTCGGATTGGTGGAGGCGGGGGTGATCTGGAGCACGTTGCCGTCGGCATAGGCCTCCGAAGCCGGGATCGACGACGACGAGCAATAGTGCCCGGCGACGAACGGCATCTTGGCACTGGCGATCTTCTCGGCGACCGAGCGCGCCTGCTTGGGATCGCAGGCATCGTCCTCGACAGAGAGCGCGAGCTTCTTGCCGTTGACGCCGCCGGCGGCGTTGATATCAGCCACGGCCATCTCGGCGCCGTTCTTCATCTGGCGGCCGAAGGCGGACTCGCCGCCGGTCATCGGACCTGCGACTGCGATGTTGACATCCTGCGCGAACGCCGCGCTCGACAGCGCGATCGAAGCGCCGAATGCCAGACCGATGAGCTTCAGTGATTTCATGAGATACCTCGAGGGTGGTCGCCTGTGGACGTTGCCGGGCATGCCCGGTTCAAACCGGCGCCATTCTTGAATGAATCTTGGGAGAAGTCACCGGCAAAATACGGGCATTGGCGCAGATATCTCGCCACATTCAGCCGCACGCGGGTCCGCAGGCTTGGCTCTTGAGGGTTCGTTCTCGGGCGCCTCAGCCGTGCCGCCCGCCTTCCAGGTAGGCGGCGCGAATCTCGGGGCGCTGCAGCAACTCGGCGCCGGTCCCGGCCAGCGTGATCAGGCCGTTGACCATGACATAGCCGCGATGGGCGAGCTTGAGCGCATGGTTGGCGTTCTGCTCGACGATCAGCACGGTCAAGCCGTCCTGCCGGTTCAGAGTGCGGATCGCGTCGAAAATCTGGCGCGCGATCAGCGGCGCCAGCCCAAGCGAAGGCTCGTCGAGCAGCAGCAGGCGAGGACGGCTCATCAAGGCGCGGCCGATCGCCAGCATCTGTTGCTCGCCGCCGGATAGGGTTCCGCCGCGCTGGGCGTAGCGTTCCTTCAGCCGCGGAAACAGCGCGAACACGCGTTGGAGCGTCGCCTCGCGTTCGGCGTCGGTACATTCGGTCGCGTCCGCCCCCATCTGGAGGTTTTCCGCCACGCTCATGCGCGGGAAGATGCGGCGGCCTTCCGGCGATTGCGCGATGCGCAAATGCGCGATCTCGTGGGTGGGAACGCCGGTGATGTCGCGGCCTTCGTACAGGATCTGGCCGGCGCGGGCGCGCGGCTTGCCGAAGATCGTCATCATCAGCGTCGACTTGCCGGCTCCGTTGGCGCCGATCAGCGCCACGATCTCGCCGGCGTTGATCTCGACGTCGACGCCTTTCAGCGCCTCGATCTTGCCGTAGGCGGCGCGAAGGCTGCGGATCGCGAGCAGGGGAGCGGGGGCCGGCGTCACGACCCGCTCTCCATCACGGCCACGGCCTCTTCCTCATCGGTGCCGAGATAGGCGGCGATGACCTTGGGATCGTCCCGAACCTCGCGCGGGGAGCCTTCCGCGATCCTCACGCCATGGTCCATCACCACGATATGGTCGGAGATCTCCATCACGACCGACATGTCGTGCTCGATCAGCAGGATCGAGGTGCCGAGGTCGTTGCGGATCGAAAGCAACAGCTCGCTCAGGGCCGCGCTCTCGCGCGCGTTGAGGCCGGCGGCGGGTTCGTCGAGGCACAGAAGCGCGGGCTCGGTGCACATCGCGCGCGCGATCTCCAGCCGGCGCTGGTCGCCATAGGCGAGATTGCCAGCGGCGTCGTCGGCGCGATCCAGCAGATTGACTCGCTTGAGCCAGTCGGTGGCGAGATCGATCGCCTGCTTTTCGGCGTCGCGATAGACGGGGGCGCCGACAAGGCCCAGGAAGGTGAAGCCGGAGGCGCGCATCAGTACGTTGTGCTGCGCCACCATCAGGTTTTCCAGCGCCGTCATGCCGGGAAACAGGCGGATGTTCTGGAAGGTGCGGGCGACCTTGGCCTGCTTGGCGATACGGAAATCGTTCAGTCGCTCCAGCGCGATCACCTTGCCGTCGCCATGGGTGAGGCGAATGGCGCCGCCGCTCGGCTTGTAGAAGCCGGTGATGCAATTGAAGACTGTGGTCTTGCCGGCGCCGTTCGGCCCAATCAGCGCGGTGATCTTCTTCCGCTCGGCTGCAAACGACAGGTCCTGCACGGCGACGATGCCGCCGAAGCGCATGGTCAGCCGGTCGACGCTGAGAATCTCGTCGGCGCTCATCCGTGCCCTTCCTTGACGAGGTCGGAGGAGATCGCCTGCGCCTTGGTCAGATACACGGTCGGTGCGCGATGGCCGATCAGGCCGCGCGGCCGCCAGATCATGATCAGCACCATCGCCATGCCGAACACCAGCATGCGGTAATTCTCGAGGCCGCGGAACAGCTCGAAGCCGCCGATCATGGCGAGCGCGGCGAGTGCCACGCCAAGCTGCGAGCCCATGCCGCCGAGCACGACGATGGCGAGGACCAGCGCTGATTCCTGGAAAGTGAAAGACTCCGGACTGATGAAGCCCTGGCGGGTCGCGAAGAACGCGCCGGCAAAGCCGCCGAACATCGCACCGGTCGCGAATGCCGTGAGCTTGGTGGTCGTGGTGTTGATGCCGAGCGCGCGGCAGGCGACCTCGTCCTCGCGAAGCGCCTCCCAGGCACGGCCGATCGGCAGGCGGCGCAGCCGGATCGTCACCCAGTTGGTGAGGAGCGCAAGCGCCAGGATCAGATAGAACAGGAAGACGATACGGTGGGTCGGCGAATACTCGATGCCGAGTTTGGCGGCGAGCCCGTTGTCGCTGTTGTCGAGCGGGATGCCGAAGAAGGAGGGGCGAGGAATGCTGGAGACGCCGTTGGGGCCCCCGGTGAGGTCCTGCCAGTTGATGATGACCAGGCGGATGATCTCGCCGAAGGCAAGCGTCACAATGGCGAGGTAATCGCCGCGCAGGCGCAGTACGGGGAAGCCCAGCAGCACGCCCCAGAATGCGGCAAGGATGCCGGCAAGCGGCAGGCAGACCCAGAACGACCAGCCGAAATTGGTGGCGAGCAGCGCGTAGGAATAGGCGCCCACCGCATAGAAGGCGACGTAGCCGAGATCGAGCAGGCCGGCGAGGCCAACCACGACGTTCAGTCCCCAGCCCAGCATGACATAGGTGAGCACGAGGATTGCGAGGTCGAGGATGTAGCGCTGGTCATAGAAGATCACAGGCACCAGCAGCGTGAAGATCAGGAGCGCCGGTGCGAGATAGCGGCCGACGAACGACATGCCGCTTTGCAACGCAGGCGGCACCAGCTTCTCGGCGCCGGTCGGGCCGATCCATTGCCTGAGCAGCTCGATCACGATCGAGCCGCCGAACACGGCGGCGACGATAGATGCGAGGTCGCCGAATCGCGTCCAGTAGGTGAGCTGGCCGTCGGAACCCGCCTCGGTGCGGATGCCGATCATCAGCGAGAACAGCACCAGCGCGATCAACGCGTTGAAGCAGGCGGTCTTCAGGAGAGCGGGGATGCCCGATGGAGCTTTGGCCGTATTGATCGAGGGAGTTTTCACGCGCGCGACCGTCAGACTTTTTCGACTTCGGGGCGGCCGAGCAGGCCGGTCGGCATGAAGATCAGCACGACGATCAGGATCGAGAAGGCGGCGACGTCCTTGTACTCGACCGAGAAATAGGCCGACCAGAACGTCTCGATCAGCCCGATCGCGAGCCCCCCGAGCATCGCGCCCGGCAGCGAGCCGATGCCGCCGAGCACGGCAGCGGTGAACGCCTTGATGCCGGCGACGAAGCCCATGAAGAAATCGACCAGCCCGTAATAGAGCAGGTACATCAGGCCGGCCACCGCGGCGAGCGCAGCACCGATCACGAAGGTCATGGAGATGGTGCGGTCGACGTTGACGCCGAGCAGTGCCGCCATGGTCTGGTCCTGCTCGCAGGCGCGCATGTCGCGCCCAAGCCGGGTGCGCGACACCAGCCAGGTGAAGATCGCCAGCAGCACGATGGTGGTGACGACAACCATGATCTGGATGTTCGAGAGCTGGATCACGAAGCCGTCCGCGCTCTCATGCAGCGTATAGCCGCCGGTGATGAGCGGCGGGATCGGCTTGACGCGGGCGCCTTGCGCCACTTGCGAATAGTTGGTCAGCACGAAGGACATGCCGATCGCCGACAGCATCGGAGCGAGGCGGAAGGAGTGGCGCAGCGGTCGGTAGGCGATGCGCTCGATGGTCCAGCCGTAAAGTGCCGTGATCGCCATCGAGACCAGAAGCACGATCAGCAGGATCACTGGGATCGCGGTCAGGCCGGTCGAGATCAGGAGCAGAAAGGTGATGAGGGCGATGAACCCGCCGATCATGAAGATGTCGCCATGAGCGAAGTTGATCATGCCGACGATGCCGTAGACCATCGTGTAGCCTATCGCGATCAGGCCGTAGATGGAGCCGAGCACGAGGCCGTTGATGAGCTGCTGGGCGAAATAATCCATGGGCTGCCGTTACCAAACCTGACGAGGGCTCAAAGGGAGCTCTTTGAAGAGTTCTCGGGCCCCGGCAACCCCTGAGCATTCTCCTGGTTTTGTAACAGGAGGGAACTGGCGGCTGCAACTGGCCATGGCCTCGGCATAAAGGCTTGTACAGAACTGATTTCGTTACGGACGTCATGATCCGGTTCCGAAGGGCGCGAGGAACCGGGTTCCGCGGAGCAACCAAAATCGGGGCCGGCCGTTATCTCGCCTCGAACGTCCGACAAGGGAGTTTCCCGATATGACGAAGCAGCAGAACCAGAATCCCGGCCAGCAGGGCCAGAACCCCGGTCAGCAGCAGGGCGGCGGCCAGAAACCGGGCCAGCAGCAACAGAATCCGCAGCGCCAGGGTGACAAGCCGGGCCAGCAGCAGGGTGGTAAGTCCGGCCAGCACGGTCAGGACAACAAGTAGAGTTGAGAGCCAAGAACAATGGCATCGCAGAAGGCCCCGCCGCAAGGCGGGGCTTTTTTCGTGCGCCGCGCCGCCCGGCCGGGCAGTTAAGGTAAACAAAGGGTTTAAATTGCCGCCACAGTCTGATGCGAGTTAGCTCCCGGCAAAGCCTTCGATCGAAGGCGCGGGCCAAGCGAAACGGGAAGCGGCATGTTCGGAAATTGGCGGATCGGTTCGGTCAACGGCGTACTTCTGGCGGCCTATTTCATCCCGGCCTGGACCCTCGTTGCCTTCAACATCATGGTGGCGCCGGTGCACGGTCTCTATGAGCGGCCGAGCGTCGCAGTGGCTCTTTTCCTCAGCGACCATCTTCAGATGGCGGGAATGGACACCGTGCGCGCCGCCTGGCTGCTGGCGCTGGGCCGAGCGACCGTGGTGGCGTTCTTTGCGATCTACCTCGCGCTGCTCTGCGTTCCCCGCATCCGTAAGAACGGCGGCAGCGACGAGGCGCTCGGCATTGCGCTTGCGATCGGCAGCCTGATCTCGTTTGCCAGCATGATCATGGCTTCGAAGGTCGGCGAGATGGCCGCGCTGCGGCTGCACGCCACCGAGCTCCTGCTCTTGCTCGGTGCCGCCATCGTGATTGTGATCGAGCGGCCGGCAGCGGTCCCGCAGACCATCGAGGCTACTCCGCCGCTAGGTCTTGAGCAGGCCGAGCTCCTGCACAATCGCTGAGGCTTCCTTGACGGCGTGGTTCGTCGCCGGCACACCGCAATAGATCGCCTGCTGCAGCAGGATTTCCTTGATGTCGTCGGGCGTGAAGCCGCCCTCGGCGAGCGCCGCGCGCACATGCAGGCGGAATTCGTCCCATTGCCCGAGCGCGACCATGGTGCCGATCACCAGCACCCGCCGCGTGCGCTCGTCGAAATGCGGCCGCGTCCAGATCTCGCCCCAGGCATAGCGGGTGATCATGTCCTGGAAGTCGGTGTTGAACGCATTGCGGCCCGCGATCGACTTGTCGACCCAGGCATTGCCCAGCACTTTTCGGCGCACGTTCATGCCGGCATCGCGGCGTTTCTGGTCGTCCATATTCATCCTCCTCCCGTCATTGCGAGGAGCGAAGCGACGAAGCAATCCAGTCTGTCGCGGAAAGATTCTGGATTGCTTCGTTGCGCTCGCAATGACGGCTGTGACTAGCGTTGCGTCAAAAAGCCCACCACCGCGTCGGTGAATGCGTGCGGCTGCTCGACATTGGAAATGTGGGCGGCGTCGATGATGGTCATGCTCGCGCCGGGAATGTTCGAGCGGATCAATTCACCCGCCGAAATCGGCGTCGCCATGTCGTGGCGGCCGGCGATCACCAGCGTCGGGCTTTTGATCTTCGGCAGCAGCGCGCGCTGGTCGAGCGTCGACAGCGCCTCGCAGCAGGCGAGATAGCCTTCGACGGGAGTGGCGAGCAGCATCGACTTCATCCTGGCGGAGACGTCAGGTGCGCGCTCGCGGAAATCCTGGGTGAGCCAGCCGGCGATAACGGCATCAGCGACCGCCGCGATACCGCCTTTCTTCACGGCGTCGATGCGCTCGAGCCATTTGGTCGGCTCGGCGTAGTAGCAGGAGGTGTTGGCGAGGATCAGCTTGCCGAACCGCTCCGGCGCGTTGGCGCCCAGCCATTGCCCGACCATGCCGCCCATCGAGAGGCCGCACCAATGCACCTTCTCGATGTTGAGGTCGTCGAGGATCGCCAGGACGTCGCGGCCGAAGCGCTCCATCGTGTACGGGCCGGCCGGAACGTTGGACTTGCCGTGGCCGCGGCGGTCGTAGCGAATGACGCGGAATATCTGCGTCAGCGCCTTCATCTGCGGCTCCCACATCTGCAGCGTGCAGCCGAGCGAGTTGGAGAGCATCAAGGTCGGCCCGCCGTCGCGGCCCTCGACGGAGACGTTGATCAGGCAACCGTCGGCATCGATCATGGGCATGCGGGCGTCTCCGTCTTGTTTCCGCTCAGGGCTGCTCTATTCGCGCTCGAGGCTGTCGAGCAAGCGGTCGATCAGGGTTTGGGAAGCCCCTTGATAGGCCATCGGCTCGAACAATGCCGCAATTTTTTCCGGCGAAAGATGCGCGGTGACCTGCGAATCGGCCGACAGCACCTCGCGCAGATGCTTCCTCTCGGCAACCGCGCGCTTGCTCGCGGATTCGACGAGATGATGCGCATCGCTCTTGCCGATCGTCTCGGCCAGCGCAAAGGTGACCGCTTCCGCCATGATCAGGCCGTGCGTCGCTTCGAGATTGCTGCGCATGCGCGCTGCATCGACATCAAGGCCTTCGGCGATGTCGACGATCGCGGCCAGCGCGCCCGAGGTGACCAGCATCAGTTGCGGCAGCGTCGGCCATTCCGCATGCCAGGGCCCGGCGCTCCGCTCGTGGTCCTGCACTTGAGCTGCGAATATCGTCGCGGCGAGCTGCGGCGCCATGGTCGCGCAGCCCAGCGCGCTCGCGGCGGCGACCGGGTTGCGCTTGTGCGGCATGGTCGAGGAGCCGCCGCGGCCTTCCCCGGCGGGCTCGAACGCTTCGGCAACGTCGGTCTGCATCAGCAGCGAGACATCGCGCGCGATCTTGCCGCAGCTGCCGGCGAGAATCGCAAAGCTCGATGCCGCCTCCGCGATCCGGTCGCGATGCGTGTGCCAGGGCGCTTCCGGTAGCGGCAGGTTCAGCTCCTGCGCCAGCCGTTCGGCCACCACGAGCCCTTTGTCGCCGAGTGCTGCGAGCGTGCCGGCCGCTCCGCCGAATTGCAGCGCGAGGCCGTCGCGCGAGAGTCGCCGCAGGCGGCAGCGGGCGCGGGCAAGGCTTGCGGCGTATTCGGCGGCCTTCAGCCCGAACGGCATCGGCAGCGCGTGCTGGAGCCAGGTCCGCGCCACCATCGCGGTGTTGCGGTGCTTCCGTGCCAGCGCGGCAAAGCCCTTGATGGCGCGGCTGAGGTCGGCGTCCAGCGCAACGATGCCGGCGCGCAGCGTGAGCATGGTCGCGCTGTCGATGACGTCCTGGCTGGTCGCGCCCCAATGCACGTAGCGCGCGGCCTCCGCGTCGGCCTTGCCGACGTTGGAGGTCAGCGTCCTGACCAGAGGGATCGCGAGATTGCCGGATCGCGTCGCGGCCTCGGCCAGCACAGCCATGTCAAAGGCATCAGCCTTGCACGCGGCTTCGATAGGGCCCACCGCGGATGCGGGAATCACTCCCGTGGCCGCTTCGGCTCGGGCCAAGGCTGCCTCGAAATCGAGCATATTCTGAAGGGTCGCCCGGTCGTCGCAGACTGCACGCATGGCCGCGCTCGACAGCATCGGCGCGAGCAGGGGGGAGAGGGATGTGCTCATATTGTGCGGGACCTAATCACCATGCCTCGGCTCTGCCAATCCCCAACCATCGGGCGCAAGCTTTTTGCAGGTGCGAATATGCATTGCACGTGGCCGGGTGCCACCCTTTCCTTTGTGGCCTCCGTGCGTTACTTGAGCAGCATCATAGTGACGCATCCCGGGAGGCACCCCATGGCCATGACGATGAACGGCGAAGTCCAGCTTGCGGCGCCGCGCGAGGCCGTGTGGGAGAAGCTCAACAATCCCGAGGTGCTGAAGACCTGCATCCCCGGCTGCGAGGAGCTGGAGAAGACCGACGACGGCGGCTTTCGTGCGACCGCGAAAATGAAGGTCGGCCCGGTGTCGGCGCGCTTCAAAGGCAAGGTCACGCTGAGCGATCTCGACCCGCCGAACGGCTACAAGATCTCCGGCGAAGGCGAGGGCGGGGTGGCCGGCTTCGCCAAGGGCGGCGCCGTGGTCAAGCTTGCGGAGAAGGACGGCGGTACGCTTTTGTCGTACGAGGTCGAGGCGCAGATCGGCGGCAAGTTGGCGCAGCTGGGCCAGCGCCTGATCAACGGCGCCGCCAAGAAACTGGGCGACGAATTTTTCGCGAACTTCGCCAAGGCGGTACAGGGCTGAAGGCCGATACCTTAAGCATTGCGCCTTTCGGCATGGCGCCTTGCGTTCCCTGTGATGTTGCCCCGGGGCATAATGGCCCATATGATGGGTTGGAATAATTATAAGAACCGCTTCGACGGGACCCGTCGGGGCGCTGATAGAGAGTGCTTATGGCAAAAATCTCCCTCATCGTGAACGGCAATCCTGTAACGGCCAATGTCGATCCCCGTACCCTGCTGGTGCAGTTCCTGCGCGAAAATCTGCGCCTGACTGGCACCCATGTCGGCTGCGACACCTCGCAGTGCGGCGCCTGCGTCGTGCATCTCGACGGCAAGGCCGTGAAGTCCTGCACCACGTTGGCCGTGATGGCTGACGGCCACGAGGTCAAGACGATCGAGGGGCTGGCCGCCGACGGCGCGCCGCTGCATCCGATGCAGGAGGCCTTCCGCGAGCACCATGGCCTGCAGTGTGGCTTCTGCACGCCCGGCATGATCATGACCGCGATCGACCTCGTCCATCGCAAGGGCAACGAGCTCGACGATCACACCATCCGCGAGGAGCTGGAAGGCAATCTCTGCCGCTGCACCGGCTACCAGAACATCGTCACCTCGATCTCCGCCGGCGCCAAGGCGATGGCGAAATCCGACCTCGCGTAACCGCGCGCGCACTCTGCGATCAGGACATTCAGATGTACGATTTCAAATACCATCGCCCCGGGACCGTGCGGCAGGCCGCCAACCTCCTGGTGAAGAACGAGGACGCCAAGGTGATCGCCGGCGGTCACACGCTGATTCCGGTCATGAAGCAGCGCCTCGCCAGCCCGCCGCATCTGGTCGACCTCTCCCACATCGAGGGGCTCAACACGATCGAGATGAAGGGCCGCGCGCTCGTGATCGGCGCCACCGCCAGGCATGCCGAGGTCGCAAGCTCCGCGATCGTCGGTGAAGCCATCCCGGCGCTGGCCGATCTTGCCAGCCAGATCGGCGATCCGGCCGTGCGCCACAAGGGCACGCTCGGCGGCTCGCTCGCCAATAACGATCCGACCGCGGACTATCCGGCTGCGGTGCTGGCGCTCGGCGCCACCATCGTCACCAACAAGCGCCGCCTCAAGGCGGAAGAGTATTTCCAGGGCCTGTTCACGACCGCGCTCGAAGCCGACGAGATCATCACGAAGGTGATGTTCCCGCTGCCGAAGAAGGCGGCCTATATCAAGTTCCGCAACCAGGCCTCGCGCTATGCGCTGGTCGGCGTGTTCGTGGCGCGGCGTCCCTCCGACGTGCGGGTCGCGGTCACAGGCGCCGGTTCGGATGGCGTGTTCCGTGTCACCGCCTTCGAGGAAGCTCTGAAGAAGCGCTTCGCCGCGAAGGCGCTTGATGGCATCGAGGTGCCGGCGGACGGCCTCAACAGCGACATCCATGGCAGTGCCGAATACCGCGCGCACCTCATCGGAGTGCTGACGCGGCGTGCCCTCGACGCCGCCAACGCCAAGGAGTGAGTGATCCTCACGCCTCGGCCCAAACTTGTCCCCGGTGAGGGCGTAGCGAGACTGGCTTTTTCATGACTTCAATGGCCAATACGTCCGGTGCCTTGCCGGCATCGGTCGATGCGATGCTCGAACTCCTGACGTCGCGCGGCTATCTCTCCGAGCGATCGCTGGCCACGGTGACCTATCTGTCGCTGCGCATGGGCCGGCCGCTGTTTCTGGAAGGTGAGGCCGGCGTCGGCAAGACCGAGATTGCAAAAGTGCTGTCGGCGGCGTTGGGACGGAAGCTGATCCGCCTGCAATGCTACGAAGGCCTCGACGTCTCCTCGGCAGTCTACGAGTGGAACAGCGCCGCGCAGATGATCGCGATCCGGATGGCGGAAGCCGCCGGCGACACCGATCGCGATCAATTGTCGTCCGACATCTTCGCCGAGCGCTACATGATCAAGCGGCCGCTGCTTCAGGCGCTCGAGCCTGACGTCGCCGGGCCGCCGGTGCTGCTGATCGACGAGCTCGACCGCGCCGACGAGGCATTCGAAGCGTATCTGCTCGAAATCCTCAGCGACTTCCAGGTGACGATCCCCGAATTCGGCACGGTGAAGGCACCGAACCCTCCGATCGTCATCATCACCTCCAACCGCACCCGTGAGATTCACGACGCGCTGAAGCGGCGCTGTCTCTATCATTGGGTCGATTATCCCGACGCCGATCGCGAGCTCGCGATCGTCAAGTCGCGCGTGCCTGGCATCTCCGCAAAACTGTCGCAGCAGGTCGTGCGCTTCGTCCAGGTGCTGCGTAACCAGGATTTTTACAAATCCCCCGGCGTTGCCGAGACCATCGACTGGGCCACCGCTTTGTCCGAGCTCGACGCCCGCTCGCTGACCCCGCAAGTGGTCGGCGACACGCTGGGTGCGCTGCTCAAGTATCAGGACGACATCACGCGGATGCAGGGCGACAGCTTGCAGAAGGTGCTGAAGGAAGCGACGAGCGAGAATTGACGCCTCCGCGTCACGACTGAGCTCGTCATTCGGCGCGCCGCGACGGGATGACGAGTGAGAGTACTGAACCATGGCCATCAATCACTTGGCACCTGAGCAAACCGAGCAGTTCGCCGACAATATCGTCGGCTTCGCCCGCGCATTGCGTTCGGCGGGCATGCCGGTCGGGCCGGGCGCCGTTATCGATGCCATGAGCGCGCTCCAGGTAATCGACATCGGCAACCGCGCCGACGTCTTCACCACGCTGGAGGCGATCTTCGTCAAGCGCCACGAGCATGCGCTGATCTTCAAACAGGCCTTCCACCTTTTCTTCCGCGCGTCGGAAGAGTGGAAGCACATGCTGGATTCGGTGGCGTTGCCGGAGCAGGCCAAGAAGAAGCCGCAAGCCGGCTCGCGCCGCGTGCAGGAGGCGATGTCGCAGCCGCGCATGACGGAGACACCGCAGCACCAGGAGCAGGATCTGCGCCTGTCGGTCTCCGACAAGGAGATCCTCCAGAAGAAGGACTTTGCGCAGATGAGCGCGGCGGAGATTACCGAGGCGTTGCGCGCCATCGAGCGGATGCGGCTGCCGCAGGCCGAACTGCTCACGCGCCGGCACCGGCCCGATCCCCACGGCCTGCGCATCGATTTGCGCCGCACGCTGCGCGCGTCCCTGCGCACCAGCGGCGAGATCATCGACATCAATCGCCTCGGGCGGATCGAGAAACCGGCGCCGATCGTGGCGCTGCTGGATATCTCGGGCTCGATGAGCGAGTACACCCGCCTGTTCCTGCATTTCCTCCATGCTGTCGGCGACGCCCGCAAGCGAGTCTCGGTGTTCCTGTTCGGCACCCGGCTCACCAACGTGACCCGGGCGCTCCGCCAGCGCGACCCTGACGAGGCGTTGGCGAGCTGCTCGGCCTCGGTCGAGGACTGGGCCGGCGGCACGCGGATATCGGCCTCGCTGCACAATTTCAACAAATTGTGGGCGCGGCGCGTGTTGAGCCAGGGGGCCATCGTGCTGCTGATCTCCGACGGGCTGGAGCGGGAAGCCGATTCCAAGCTCGCCTTCGAGATGGACCGGCTGCACCGCTCCTGCAGGCGGCTGATCTGGCTCAACCCGCTGCTGCGGTTCGGCGGATTCGAGGCCAAGGCGCAGGGCATCAAAATGATGCTCCCGCACGTTGACGAATTCCGTCCCGTGCATAATTTGAGTTCGATCCACGAGCTGATCAGCACGCTCTCCCGGCCGCTGCCGCCGCATCACCGCAGCCTGATCCGCTCCGCAGCTTGAGAGGTAGCCATGCTCGATCGCGACGAGGATATTCTGAAGGCGGCGGAAGACTGGCAGAAGGCCGGCCGTGGCGTCGCGCTCGCAACCGTGGTGGAGACCTGGGGCTCGGCACCGCGCCCGGCGGGCTCGAGCCTTGTCATCAACGACGAGGGCACGTTCCTGGGCTCGGTCTCCGGCGGCTGTGTCGAGGGCGCCGTGGTGACCGAGGCCATGGATGTGATCCAGAGCGGCAAGCCCAGGATGCTGGAGTTTGGCGTGGCCGACGAGACTGCCTGGAATGTCGGGCTGTCCTGCGGCGGCACCATCCGCGTCTTCGTCGAGAAGGTCGGCTAGCCGTGAAGCTCGCAATTTTGCACGAACTCAATGCCGAGCGCGCCGCGCGCCGGCCAGTCATTCTGGTGACGGACACCGAGAGCGGCGAGCAGCGCCTGGTGAAGGCCAGCGATTTTGCCAAGGATCCCTTGCGAGCTGAGCTCGACAAACAACTGCGCATGGGCAAGAGCGCCGGTGTCGAAGCCGGCGGCAAGAAGATTTTCCTCAACGTCTACGCGCCGACCGCAAAGCTCGTCATCGTCGGCGCCGTCCATATCAGCCAGGCCTTGGCGCCGCTGGCGCGCTCGCTCGGCTACGACGTCACCGTGGTCGATCCGCGCACGGCCTTTGCGAGCCCCGAGCGCTTCCCCGACGTTCCCTTGGTCGCGGAATGGCCCGACACGGCGCTGCCACCGCTCAACGTCGATGCTTACACGGCCTTCGTCGCGGTGACGCACGATCCCAAGATCGACGACCCCGCGCTGCTGCACGCCTTCGAGCGCAACTGCTTCTATATCGGCGCGCTCGGCTCGCGGAAGACGCATGCCAAGCGCGGCGACCGGCTGCGGGCGCAAGGCGCCAATGACTCTGACATCGCGCGCATCCACGCGCCCATCGGGCTTGCAATCGGCGCGGTCTCGCCGTCCGAGATTGCGGTGTCGATCATGGCCGAGATCACGGCGGTGCTTCGCCTGCCGCCCAAAGAAAAAGAAGAAGCGGCATGAAATTCGGCCCGGCGAGCCCCAAGGATGCGATCGGCGGGGTGACCGTCCACACCCTTTGTCAGGGACCGCTGGTGCTGAAGAAAGGCACGACGATCGGCCCGGCCGAGATCGAGGCGCTGGAGCGGGCCGGCATCAAGGACGTCGTGGTGGTGCGGATGGAGGAGGGCGATGTCTCCGAGGACATTGCCGCCGCCAGCATCGCGCTCGCCGTCGGCGGCGATGGCATTCATGTCGAGCGCGCCTTCACCGGCCGCGCCAATCTGTTTGCGGCTCGCCCGGGCGTGCTGGTGATCGACCGCGGCGCGGTCGACCGCATCAACAATATCGACGAGGCCATCACCTTCGCGACGCTCTCCGCCTTCAAGCCGGTGGTCGAGGGCGAGATGGTCGGCACCGTCAAGATCATCCCGTTCGGCGTCGAAGGAAACTTGCGTGATGCCGCGGTGAAGGCCGCGGGCCGCGACGTGCTGAAGATCGCGCCGTATGTCATCAAGCGCGTCGGCGTGGTCTCGACGCTGCTGCCGGGCCTGTCCTCCAAGGTGATCGACAAGACATTGCGTGTCACCGCCGAGCGGCTGGCGCCGGCCGGCGCCGGCATCATCGCCGAGCGGCGAGTCCAGCACGAGGAGCGGGAGCTGTCCGCCGCGATCAAGGAATTGCTCGCCCTTGGCGCTGAACTCGTGATCGTGTTCGGCGCGTCTGCGATCGCCGACCGGCGCGACGTGATCCCGGCGGCCGTCACCGGGATCGGCGGCGAGATCGAGCATTTCGGCATGCCGGTCGATCCCGGCAACCTGCTGCTGATCGCCCGTGCCGGCAGCGTGCCGGTGCTGGGGGCGCCCGGCTGCGCGCGTTCGCCGGTCGAGAACGGTTTTGATTGGGTGCTGATGCGGCTCCTCGCCGGCATCAAGGTGACGCGTTCCGAGCTGATGGGCATGGGCGTCGGCGGCCTCCTGATGGAGATCGTGACGCGGCCGCAGCCGCGCGCCAAGCCGGAGATCGAAGGGAACAGCAATATCGCGGCCATCGTGCTCGCGGCGGGACGCTCGACCCGCATGGGCGGACCGAACAAGCTGCTCGCCGAGCTCGACGGCAGGAAGCTGGTGCGGATTGCGACCGAACAGGCACTGGCGTCGAAAGCATCCGAGGTGATCGTCGTCACCGGCCATCAGACCGAGCTGGTCGAGCAGGCACTGCAAGGCCTGAAGGTGCGGTTCGTCAAGAATCCGGATTTTGCCGGCGGCATCGCAAGCTCGGTCAAGGCAGGCATCGCGGCCGTCCCCGAGGCTTCCGACGGTGCTGTGGTCTGCCTCGGCGACATGCCGCTGATCGATGCCGGCCTGATCGACCGCCTCATCGACGGCTTTGCGCCGGACCGCGGCAATCTCATCGTCGTGCCGGTCAGCGAAGGCCGCCGCGGCAACCCCGTGCTGTGGTCGCGCCGCTTCTTCAAGGAGTTGATGACGCTCGACGGCGATGTCGGCGCGCGCCACCTGATCGTCAAGCATACCGAAGCGGTTGCCGAAGTGCCGGTCGACGGCAAGAGTGCCTTCCTCGATATCGACACGCCGCAGGCGCTGGAAGCGGCAAGACGGGGATAGTTAGCCTTGCGGTTGCGCGCTTGCGCAGTCCGCTAGGGTAACCCACCACTTCTGCTTCCGCGGTGAGGTACTTTGGTGGATTGCGCTCGGCCAATCCGCCCTACACGGCTGTTTTCAACCCTCCGTTCACCATCTGGAAACGACCGCGGCTTACAGTCGCCTTCGCCTGCCTTGGGGGAGGGGATTTCCATGCCTTCGAACGTCGTCGCGCACCGTTGCGCGATGTTTTTCTTTGCGCTGTCGGTTTTTGTCGCCGGCGCGCGCCACATCACGGATGCGCACGCCGCCGGCGCATTTGCAGTCGGCAAGTGCGGCGCCTACGGCCAGGCCTTCGATTATGGTGCCGAGCACGAAGCGCGTGCGGCGGCGCAGAAGCAATGCAAGGGCGATTGCACGACCGTGACGATGAAGCGTGCTTGCGCGGCGATGTCGGTCGACCTTTCCAATCCCTGCGGCGCCTATGGCTATGCCGTCAAGCCGAAGATCTCGGCCTCGCTCAATGCCGCGACGCGCGAATGCTACAAGTTCGGCGGCAAGGAATGTGTGATCCGCGCCTGGGCCTGCGACGTCAAGGGGTAATTCCTCTTGCTGTCATTCCGGGGCGATGCGTAGCATCGTATCCGGAATAACAGTTAGGGATATGCATGCAGTTCGATACCAAGGTCGCCATCGTGATCCGCGCCGATCTTGCGGCCTGGCAGAAGCTCAACGTCGCGTCCTTCCTCACAAGCGGCATCGCCGCGGCCTTTCCGGAATGCATCGGCGAACCCTATGAAGATGCATCAGGCACCAAATATCACGCGCTGATCGGCCAGCCGATCCTGATCTACGGCGCCGACGGTCAGGCGCTCGCGCGCGCGCTCGATCGGGCCCTGACGCGCAACGTCGCGGCGGCGGTCTACACCGAGGACATGTTCAGGACCACGCACGATGCCGCCAATCGCGAGGCGGTGAGGGCGGTGGCGCGCACTGACCTCAATCTCGTCGGTCTCGCAATGCGCGCCGAGCGCAAGGTGATCGACAAGATCGTCGATGGCTTGAAGTTCCATAGCTGACGTAGGTGCTGGTTGGTTTCACCTCTCCCGCTTGCGGGAGAGGTCGGCGTGAGGGTTCTCTCCACTAGGGGATTGTCCCGTTGGTGAGACACCCTCTCCCCAACCCTCTCCCGCAAGCGGGAGAGGGAGCACACCCCCACGTGGGGCCAGTGCCTCACCCCGGCGGCATGCCCTCAAACTTCGGCAGGTCCGGGTCGAGGCGATCCCAGTCATGACCGCGCGCGGCGTAGGTCACCACTTGCGGCTTGTAGCGGGCGGGCTCGTCGAGGCTTGCGGCGCGGATGGTGAAGATGTCAGGCATTGCCGCGAAGGTCATGTAGACCGGCAAGCCGCAGACGGAGCAGAAACCGCGAGTCTTCACGTTGCCACTGTCGCCGACCATGTCCCAGTGCTTCGCCTCGCCCGTCACTGTGACACCGGCGCGCGCGAAGGTCATGTACGAGCCATGGCCGCTGCCGCTTTCCCGCTGGCAGTCCCGGCACTGGCAGTGATTGCTGAACAGGGGCTCACTGGCGATCGAATAGCGGATCGAGCCGCAGGCGCAGCCGCCGGTAAAGGGCTTGGTCATTGAGATAACTCCTTACTTGTCTTCTTATTTGTCTTCGCCGCTGATCTCGTCGAGCTGGCGGACGACTTTCTTCCAGCCGCCGCTCATGCCCGTGTAGGCCGATTCGTTCCTGGGTATGACGAAGCCCGCATGAACCAGACGGATCCGCGTGCCGGCCTCGACCGGGGTGAGGGACCACGTCACGACAGTGTCGAGCGGCGCGCCGTAGCCGGTGTTGCGCTCATCCCCGCCCTTCCAGGCGTAGACGAGGCGCCGGTTCGGCATGACTTCCAGGACGCGGCAATGGATGACGCCATCCCAGGCGCCGCCCGGCGTGGTCTGGTAGGTGAAAGTGTTGCCTTCGACGGCCTCGAAACCGGTCGGCGGCATCAGCCAGCGCGCGATCAGCTGGGCGCTGGTCAGCGCCTTCCAGATCGTCTCCGGCGCGTGAGGGAGCACCTCGTCGATGACGATGTCTTTTGTCTCGGCTTTCAATTCAACAGCACTCACGGATCGATCTCCTTCAAGAGGTCACGCAGGTTCTGGAAGCGCTCGCGCCAGAACACGCCGTAATGGTCCATCCAGGTGACCAGCGGCTCGAGTCCTTGCGGCGCGGCGCGGTAATAGACGTTGCGGCCCTCGGCGCGCTCGGCAACCAGGCCGGCCTGCTTGAGGGACTTCAAATGTTGCGAGATCGCGCCTTGGGTCACGCCGCTGCCGCGCGTGAGTTCGGCGACGCTGATCTCGTTGCTCTCGAACACGCGCTCGAACACCGCGCGCCGGGTTGGATCGGCGAGGGCGCGCATGACGCTGGTGACTGGGTTTCGGGCGGTTTCAATCATAGTAGTTCAATTAGCACCGGCTAATGAATTAGTCAAGACTAATTCATTAGCCGGTTTACGTCTGTGGCCCTGACTTGACAATGACTGACTAGTCAGTCACAAATTTGGCATGACAAGGAAGCCGACCAAAACCGCCGCCCCATCCGCAGCTCGAGCCAATGCGAAGGTCTCTGTGGTCGCCAGAAGCGACGAGGCGCCCGCGTCGAGCCGCGCCACGCGTGCGGCGGAACGGCGCGCGGCGATCGTGGACGCGGCGATGGAGGAGTTCATCGTGCGCGGCTTTACCGCGACGCGTCTCGACGACATTGCGAAGCGCGCGGGCGTGGCGAAGGGCACGATCTATCTGCACTTCAAGGACAAGGAATCGATGTTCGAGGAGTTGGTGCGCACCGTGATCGTGCCCGTCGTGGCGAAGCTGAATGCGTTGCCGCCGCCGACAGGCTCGGTGCGCGATCTCGTCGAGGCTTTTGCCAGCAATTTTTTGAAGGAGGTCATCGGCACCAGGCGCGGCGATCTCGTGCGACTGATCGTAGCGGAGGGGCCGCGCTTTCCTTCCGTCGCCGACTTCTACTACCGCGAGGTCGTCTCGCGCGGAATGGCCGGCATGCGCGCGCTGATCGAGCTCGGCATTGCCCGCGGCGAGATCCGCGAGAAGAACCTCGCGCGCTACCCGCAAATCCTGGTCGCGCCGGCGATGATCGCGGTGATCTGGCAGAGCCTGTTTGCGCGGCACGCGCCGCTTGATGCGCAGGACATGCTGCGGGTCCATCTCGATTTGATTTTTGGCGAACGGAGGACGACATGAGGTCGTCGCTAAACATCTCTCACCTCATCCTGAGGAGCGCGGAACGCGCGTCTCGAAGGATGCAGGCCCGGCTGTGGCCCTTCGCCCTTCGAGACGCCGCTTCGCGGCTCCTCAGGGTGAGGGGTCGACAGCCGTTGCTGCCGCCAAACGCGATTCAGTTTTCGGCGCGGTTCTGTTCGATCGCGATTCTAGCCCTCGCAACGGGACTTGCCGGTTGCAAGGAGAAGCGCGATCCCGGCTTCCAGGGCTGGGTCGAGGCCGACATGATCTATGTCAGCCCGGACGAGGCCGGCCGCGTGACGAAGCTGAACATCCGCGAGGGCGACGAGGTCAAGGTCGGCGATCACCTTTATTCCGTCGACGACGATCTCCAGCTTGCCGACCTCAACCAGAACAAGGCGACGCTGGCGAATGCGCAGCAAACCTATGATCGCGCGGCTTCGCTGAGCAAGACCGGCTCGGGCACGCAGGCCAATCTCGATTCCGCGGTCTCCTCCTTGCGCGTTGCCGAGGCACGGGTGGCGACCTCGGAGACGCGGATGGCGCGGCGCAAAGGTTTTGCGCCAGTCGCCGGCACCGTCCAGCAGATCTATTTTCGTGAGGGCGAGATGGTGGCGGCGCAGCGGCCCGTGCTCTCGATCATGCCGCCCGGCAACATGAAGCTGCGCTTCTTCGTGCCGGAGACCGAGCTGCCGAAGCTTGCGATCGCCGACACGGTGCGGATCGCGTGCGACAATTGCGCGGCCGATCTCACCGCAAAGATTTATTTCATTGCGACTTCGGCCGAATATACCCCGCCCGTCATCTACAGCCTCGAGGAGCGCAACAAGCTCGTCTACCTGATTCAGGCGCGGCCGTCGCGGCCCGACGCGTTGCGGGTCGGACAGCCGATCGACGTCTATCTCACTCCAAAAACGCCCGTGGCGGACAAGCGATGAGCGGCGACAACGGCATCGCGATCGACGTCAAGGGCCTGACCAAGTCGTTCGGCGGCCGCGAAGTCGTGCACGATCTGTCGATGCAGGTGAAGCGCGGCTCGATCTACGGCTTCCTCGGCCCGAACGGTTCGGGCAAGACGACGACCATCCGCATCCTCTGCGGCCTGCTCACGCCCGACAGCGGCGAGGGCACCTGTCTCGGCTACGACATCCGGCGCGACGCTGACAAGATCAAGCGCCAGGTCGGCTACATGACCCAGCGCTTCAGCCTCTATCAGGATCTCTCTGTCCGCGAGAACCTCGAATTCGTCGCGCGGCTGTATGGCCTTCGCGATGCGCGCGGCGCCGCGCGCGACATGATCAAGCGGCTGGGGCTCTCGGGCCGCGAGGAGCAGCTCGCGGGCGAACTCTCCGGCGGCTGGAAGCAGCGGCTGGCGCTAGGCGCCTGCACGCTGTCCAGTCCAAAATTGCTGCTGCTGGACGAGCCGACCGCCGGCGTCGATCCCAAGGCGCGGCGCGATTTCTGGAACGAGATCCATGCGCTCGCGGCCGACGGTCTCACCGTGCTGGTCTCGACCCACTACATGGACGAGGCCGAGCGCTGTCACGAGATTGCTTATATCGCCTATGGCCATCTGCTGGCGCACGGCACCGTGGAGGAGGTGATCGCCAAATCCGCGCTGACGACCTACACCGTGACAGGCGAGGGGCTGAACGAGCTCGCGGCTGGCCTCACCGGCAAGCCCGGAATCGACATGGTGGCGCCGTTCGGTACCTCGCTGCACGTTTCGGGGCGCGACCTCGCCGCGCTCGAAGCCAGCGTCGCGCCGTGGCAGGCGAAAAGCGGGCTGCACTGGAATAAATCGTCGCCGTCACTGGAGGACGTGTTCATCGAATTGATGGGCCGTTCCAAGGACAATTTCCAATGAGCGCCGTCGATCATCCCGAACCACAGCACGCGATCCGGGAGCGCTTTGGCTTCTGGACACGCTCCTATGCGATGCTGGTCAAGGAGTTCATCCAGCTCAAGCGCGATCGCGTGTCGTTCGCGATGATCGTGATGCTGCCGGTGATGCAGCTCCTGTTGTTCGGCTATGCCATCAACACCACACCCCACAATCTGCCGAGTGCGGTGCTGCTCCAGGAGGACTCTGATCTCGCCCGCTCGATCCTGAAGGCGCTGGAGAACACCAAATATTTCCGCTTCCTCTACGAGGTGCACGACGTCGAGGATTTCGACAATCTCCTGAAATCCGGCAAGGTTCTGTTCGGCGTCGAGATTCCGCGCGGCTTCGAGCGGGCGGTGCGGCGCGGCGACAGACCGGCGCTGCTGGTCGCCGCCGACGCGACCGATCCGATCGCAGCGAGCGCGGCGATCGGCTCACTCGGCATGATCGTGCAGACCGCACTCAAGCACGATCTCTACATCGGCGATCCCCCGGAGATGCCGTTCGAGATCCGCGCACATGCGCGCTACAACCCCGCCGCGGCGTCGAGCCTCAACATCGTTCCCGGTCTCGTCGGCACCATCCTCACCATGACCATGCTGATCTTCACCGCGCTCTCGGTCACGCGCGAGGTCGAGCGCGGCACGATGGAGAACCTGCTGTCGATGCCGATCAAGCCAGTCGAGGTGATGTTCGGCAAGATCATCCCTTACGTGCTGGTCGGGTTCGTCCAGGCCTTCCTGATCATCGGCATCGGCGTCGTCCTGTTTGGCGTGCCGATACTCGGCAACTTGTTCCTGCTGGCCGTTCTGTCGACCCTGTTCATCAGTACTAATCTTGCGATCGGCTACACGATCTCGACGCTGGTGCAGAACCAGCTCCAGGCCATGCAGATGTCGATGATGTTCTTCCTGCCGAGCATTTTGTTGTCGGGCTTCATGTTTCCGTTCGCGGGCATGCCGGTCTGGGCGCAATATGTCGGCGAGTGCCTGCCGCTGACGCACTATTTGCGCATCGTCCGCGCCATCATGCTGAAGGGCGCGACCATGCAGAATTTGCGTTTCGATGCGCTGGCATTAGCGGTCCTGATGCTGCTCGCCATGACCATTGCCGTGACGCGCTTCCGCCGCACGTTGGATTAAGGCACAATGCCCCGGAATCGAGGGGTGGAATGGTCAGGTTCGCGAGCAGGAAGACGCGGCAGCACGCCGCGCTATCGGAGGATTTCGAGCGCGAGCTGACGCGAGAGGTGCTGCGCACCGAGCTGTTGCGGGTGCGGACGCTGATCCTCACGGGCTGCGTCATGACCGTGTTTCTCACTGCCATCTATCTGGTCGATCCAGCCGTCGTGAACCGGGTCTGGCGCGGGACGGAAGGCCTGGCCGAGGTCTACGGCCTGCTGGTCGGCTTCATCCTGTTCGAGGTCTGGGTGCACGTCCAGATCAGAAGGAACCTCCGGCTCGATCGCGACCTCCCGGTGATCAGGCGCTATATCGGTGCACTGATCGAAACGTCGCTGCCGACGCTGATCTTGATCCTGCAGATCCGGACCATGGGCGCGAGCCAGGCGCTCGGCTTTGCCGTGCCGCTGATGTATTTCATCTTCATCATTCTCTCGACACTGCGGCTTGATTTTCGGCTTTCGACCTTCACTGGTTTTGTCGCCGCAGCCGAGCTGCTCGCCGTGGCGCTGATCTACGATCGCGCCAGCGGCGTCGGTGAGCCGCAGACCTATTTCCATGCAGTGCGCAGCACCATCATCCTGGTCTGCGGCGTGCTCGCGGGCGCGGTCGGTGCGCAACTCCGGCGTCAGTTTGCTGCGAGCATTGCCGCGGCCACCGCGCGCGACCGGGTGACGAACCTGTTCGGCCAGCACGTTTCTCCTCAGGTGGTGGAGCGGCTGATGGCGGCGGGAACCAGCGCCGGCGGCGACCTTCGCCGCGTCGCCGTGATGTTCGTCGATTTCCGCGGCTTCACCGCCGGCGCGCAGACGCGCACCCCACAAGAGGTGGTCGACCGGCTCGATGGCGCCTTCGCCGTGCTCGTCGATATCCTCGATCGCGAGGGCGGCATCGTGAACAAATTTTTGGGCGACGGCTTTCTCGCACTGTTCGGCGCGCCGCTGGAGGCCTCCGACGCCGTGCATCGCGCGGTCGCCGCAGGCCGCGAGATGCTGACCGCGATGGGCCGCATCAACGCCGAGACGAGCTGGCCGCTCAGAATCGGAATCGGCATCCATTTCGGCGAGGTTGTCGCCGGCAATATCGGCTCGCCCCGGCGCAAGGAATATACGGTCATTGGCGACGCCGTGAACTTCGCTTCGCGGCTGGAGGCGCTGAACAAGGAGTTCGGCTCGCAGCTTCTGATCTCCGCCGCCGTTCGCGAGGCGCTTGGCGAGGACTGCGACGATGCCGTTGCGCTCGGCGAGGTCGAGGTGCGCGGCTATGAGCAGAAGGTCCCGGTGTTTCAGCTGGGGTAACGCGCGGTGAAGGCGTGGGATGAACTATCTCTGCTAGCTTTCGGGTCTTGCATTGTGGAAGCCGCTTCTCGGCTTTCAACCCGTCACCGCAATTGCTCCGATTGCTCCGAATATTGGGGCATGACGGCCGACGTCGACGGCTTGTAGACTGCCGGCGACGCGGCCGGTCGCGGTCGCGACTTGCATGAGGAAGTGAAGATGCAGCGCCGCTACATCACCGTCGACGTGTTCACCGACCGCGCCTTCGGCGGCAACCAGCTCGCCGTGGTGCTCGATGCCGGCAGGTTGTCGACCACGCAGATGCAGTCGATCGCGACCGAGTTCAACTATTCCGAGACGACCTTCGTGCTGCCGCCGCGCGACAAGGCGAATGATGCCGAGGTGCGCATCTTCACGCCGGTCAGGGAGCTTCCTTTCGCTGGCCATCCCAATGTCGGTACCGCCTTCGTGCTGGCGACGATCGCGAAGGACCCGAAGTCGTGCCTGCGGTTCGAGGAGAAGGCCGGGCTGGTGCCGGTCGATATCTTTCGAGAGCAGGGCCAGGTCATCAGCACCGAGCTTACAGCGCCGCAGCCGCTGTCTCGGCTGTCGCAATTGTCTGCTGCTGATGCCGCGCGCTGCATCTCGCTCAGCGCTGAGGACATCAAGGTCGACCGTCACGCGCCGCAGGTCGTCAGCGTTGGAACGCCGTTTCTGGTGATCGAGGTGCATTCGCGCGATGCGCTCAAACGGGCGAGGCCCGACGCGGCGGCCTTCGGCAGGGTATTTCCGCGCGATGACGCATTCTCGGCGTGGTTCTATACGCGCGATGTGCCTGCGGCAGAGGCGCCTTGCGAGCGCCAGGCGCGGATGTTCATGCGCGGCGCCAACGGCCTCGTGGAGGATCCCGCCACCGGCAGTGCCACGGTCGCAGCCGCCGCGCTGTTCGCCGATCTCGATTCGGCGCGCGACGGTGAATTGAAGCTGACGGTCGGCCAGGGTTTTGACATGGGCAGGCCGAGCATCCTGCTGACGCGCGTGCGCAAGCAGGACGGCAAGATCGTCTCAGCCCATGTCGGCGGCAGCTGCGTGCAGATGATGGAAGGGACGTTCCGGTTGGCGGGTGAGGGATAGGCCTGTCCACCCGTCATTTCGGGCTCGCGCCACAGCCCAAGATAAGCCCGTCATCATGAGGTGCGAGCACTTGCGGGCCTCGAAGGATGGACGACTGCTGCATTGGCGTCACGCCGTCGTCCTTCGAGGGCCGCTGAGGAAGCGGCCAGCTCAGGATGACGGCTACGGTTAAAGCCGTCGTTTCGTCCTCCCGCGCGAAGAGGGCTAGACCTGCCGGCCCGCCAAATTCCTCACCTCCACCCCATCCCGCTCCTCGATCACCTCTGCGATCATCTGGCGGTGGCAGTGGGTGTGGTCGCGCTCGTAGCAGAGCAGGCACACGGGGCCTGCCTTCTTCACGAGCGCCGCAAGCTCGTCCATCTCTTCCCTGGCCTGCGGCGTCTTCAGGTGCTTTGCGTAGATCTTTTCCAGCACATCGTATTGCCCGCTGCGGGCGGCGAGGCGGCCTTCCTTGGGTGTGCCGAGGGCGGCGAGATGGACATAGGCGATGCCGCGTTCATCGAGGCCTGCGGATAACTGATTCTTGGAAAAGCCGGGCCGGCGCGATGACGTTACCGCGCGCACGTCGACAACGAGCTTGACGCCGGCTCGCTCCAGCTCGTCGAGCACGGCCTTGGGCGGCGTCTGCTCATAGCCAATGGTGAAGAGTTTTTTTGCCTTTGCCATGAAACACCTCAGGTCACTCGCGCGATCAGTTCCATGGCGCCGGCCGGCGCGCGCACCTTGCCCTCGTGGATGACATAGGCAAACACGTCGCGCGGCTCCTTCTTCGGCTTGGCCTGGTCGACCTTCGGCAGGTCATCGGGTTCACTTCCCTCGGCCCAGTCCTGAAACCGCTTGGCCCAGGCATCGAGCTGCTTCGGCGGATAGCAGGTCTTGATCTCGTCATTGCCCTTCTGGAGCCGCGCATAGACGAAATCGCCGGCAACGTCGGCGATCGCCGGATATTTGCCGTGTTCGGCGAACACGACGGGCGTCTCGAATTCGCGGATCAGCGCGACGAAGTCTGGCGTGCAAAAACTGTCGTGACGGACCTCGACGACATGGCGCAGCGCGCGCCCCTCGAGCTTGCGCGGCAACAACTCGAGGAACTTGCCGAAATCGGCGCCGTCGAATTTCTTGGTCGGCGCGAACTGCCACAGCACCGGGCCAAGACGATCGCCGAGTTCCAGCACGCCGGAATCATAGAAACGCTTGATGGAATCGCCGGCTTCCGCCAGCACGCGGCGGTTGGTGGCGAAGCGCGGTCCCTTCAATGAAAACACGAAACCCTCCGGCACTTCGCCTGCCCATTTGCGAAAGCTCTCCGGCTTCTGCGAGCCGTAATAGGTGCCGTTGATCTCGATCGAGCTCAGCTTCGAGGCCGCGTAGGACAGCTCCTTCGCCTGCGTCAGCTTCTCCGGATAGAACACGCCGCGCCAAGGCTCGAAAGTCCAGCCGCCGATGCCGATGAAGATGTTGCCGGATTTTTGGACGCGGTTTTTGCTTTGGCCACGGGAGGACTCGCATCGAGGGGAGGGACCTCATCCTAGTCAAACCAGATGTGATTGGCCAGTTGCGACGCCCCGTCTAAGGTCGCGACAGGACCCGCAAAAAAAGGAGAACAAGATGCGGATGCTGATGGTGGGAGCGGCGCTCGTTATGATGACATCTGCTGCCATGATATCTTCAGTCATGGCCGACGATGACGATGCCAAGGGTGCGCAGAAGCTCGCCATGCAGGGCCGCGACGATTACTGGCATTGCCTGGCGCGGGAATATTCGCGTGATAGCAATCAGGGCAAGTCGGAGCAGGATTTCGGCCGCTCGGTCGCCGGCGCCTGTCCGTCGGAGCGGCAATATTACCGTGTGGCGCTGCTCGACTTTCTCACCACGCAGTATCCGACCATCGATGACGGCGCCCATCTCGCCACCGCGAACAGGGCCGTGGAAGCGGCGCAGAAGGACATCGTGACGGCCTTCGTCAAGCACAGGCCGCCGCAGAAATAGCCCCCCTTGAGCGTTGGCGTCCCGCAAGCCCTTCCGGCTGTGCGCTGATCCATGGTATCAGTGAGGGCATCTGGAACAGGGATGGGCTTCCATGTCGTCTGAGTCGGTGGGTGGCATTTTGGGGGCGATCGTCGCCGCGATCGTGCTTGCGGTCGCCGTCGTTTTCGGGCCGATCGGCCAATACGGCAAGCCGCCCAAGCCCGTGAAAGTTGACCCGGCCGCGGCTGCGGCGCCGGCGGCCCCTGCCGCGCCCGCGCCTCGCGGGCCGGTGATCAAGGAAGTCCCGAACCAATAAAGGCCTGAAAAGGGCGCCTTTCGCCCCTTGCAAACCGGCTTTGTAGTTCCTATTTAGTTTCTAACGGCGACGTTGAGCGAAAAACTCCGGCGCTGGAACGACCTTGGGATAGCTCAGGCTGCGCCGGATGTACGCGCGGCCCGCCGTTCCGGGGTCGTTGGCATTTTAGGGCCCCTTTTGGGCCGTTCTCCAGAGAACCCCCGGCTTGGTAGCGCAAGTTTTTGGCAGCGCAAGTTCTTGGCAGCGCAAGACGCGGCGGATATACGCTGCCCTCATGAACGAAGCGATCAGACCGGGCTCCGACAACACGCCGCAGGCCCCGCAGGCGGCTTCCCCATCGCCGGAATTGTCGGTCGTCGTCCCGACCTTCAACGAGCGCGACAATGTCACGGTGCTGTACCGGCGGCTGCAGGCAGCGCTGGCCGGCATCGCCTGGGAAGTCGTGTTCGTCGATGATAATTCGCCTGATGGCACCTGGGACGTCGTGCGCGCGCTGGCCCGGCGCGACAGCCGCGTGCGCTGTGTCCGCCGTATCGGCCGCCGCGGCCTGTCGGGGGCCTGCATCGAGGGCATCCTGGCCTCAAGCGCGCCCTATGCGGCCGTGATCGACGCCGACCTCCAGCACGACGAGACGCAGCTGCCGAAAATGCTGTCGCTGCTCGCGAGCGGGCAGGCCGAGCTCGTGGTCGGCAGCCGCTACATCGAGGGCTACAAGAGCGAAGGCTTCAACAAGCAGCGCGCCGGCGCCAGTGCATTGGCGACCGAACTCGCCAGGAAGGCGCTGCGGGTCGAGATCGCGGATCCCATGAGCGGCTTCTTCATGGTTCGCCGCGACCGCTTCGAGCAGCTCGCGCCGAAACTTTCCGTGCACGGCTTCAAGATCCTGCTCGACCTCGTCGCGAGCGCGAACGGCACCTTGCGCGCCATCGAAATTCCTTACACGTTCGGAGAGCGCCAGCACGGCGAAAGCAAACTTGATTCCATGGTCGCGCTGGATTTTCTCGGCCTGGTGCTGGCGAAGTTCACCAACGATGCTGTCTCGCTACGCTTCCTGCTGTTCGCAATGGTCGGCGGCATCGGCCTCGTGGTGCATCTCACCACCCTGTTCATATCGCTTGAGCTGTTCAAGCAGCCGTTCGCGGAAGCGCAGGCCTCCGGCGCCATCATCGCGATGACCAGCAATTTCGTCCTCAACAACTTCCTCACCTATCGCGACCAGCGGCTGAAGGGCTTTGCGCTGCTACGCGGCCTGATCGCCTTTTACATCGTGTGCAGCGTCGGCCTGCTCGCCAATGTCGGCGTCGCCTTCTCGGTCTATGACCAGGAGCCGATCTGGTGGCTTGCGGGTGCGGCCGGTGCGCTGATGGGCGTGGTGTGGAACTACGCGATGTCCGGACTGTTCGTCTGGCGCAAGAAGTAGCTCACGATGGGCGGGGCTGACGCGCGGATCGTCCGCAATACGGCGCTGGTGATCCTTGCGCTGGTCGGCTTGCGGCTCGTCGCAGCCGCCTTCACGCCGATCACCTTCGACGAAGCCTATTACTGGATGTGGTCGAAGAACCTAGCCGGGGGGTATTACGACCACCCGCCGATGGTTGCCTACGTCATCCGCGCCGGCACCATGATCGCCGGCGACACCGAGCTCGGCGTCCGCCTGGTATCGATCCTGCTCGCGCTGCCGATGAGCTACGCGATCTATCGCTCCGCCGCGATCCTGTTCGGCGGCGCGCGGGTGGCGGCGACCAGCGCCATCCTGCTCAACGTGACGCTGCTGGCCTCGGTCGGAACGCTGATCGTCACGCCCGATGCGCCGCTTCTGGTTGCCTCCAGCTTCGTGCTGTTCTTTCTCGCAAAAGTGCTGGAAACCGGTCGCGGCGCCTGGTGGCTCGCGGTCGGCGTAGCCGTCGGCGCGGCGCTGTTGTCGAAATACACCGCGATGTTCTTTGGCCTGGCGATCCTGATCTGGCTCGCGACCGTGCCGAAACTGCGGCATTGGTTTCTCTCGCCCTGGCCCTATCTCGGTGGCCTCGTTGCGCTCGCGCTGTTCTCGCCGGTGATCCTCTGGAATGCGGACCATCAATGGGTCTCGTTCGCAAAGCAGCTCGGCCGCGCCAAGATCGAGGACTTTCGGCCGGTTTTTATCGCCGAGCTGATCCCGACCCAGATCGCGTTCGCAACTCCGCTCGTCTTCATCCTCGGCGCAATGGGGCTGCACGCGCTGACTTGGCGCCGCGCCGGCGCGCTGGCCTCGCGCGTGCTGATCGAGACGATGTTCTGGACCGTCGTCGCCTATTTCGTCTGGCATTCGCTGCATGCCCGCGTCGAGGCCAACTGGTTCGCGCCGGTCTATCCGCCCTTCGTTATCGCGGCGGCCGCCGCCGCCAATCTCGTGCAGTGGAAGCCGCGCCAGCGGCGCCTGGCGGATTTCTGCCTGCGCTGGGCTGCGCCCGTGGGCATCGTGATGTTTGCCGCGCTGATCGTGCAGGCCAACACCGGTTGGCTGTCCCTCTATCGCCGCGATGCGACCGTGCGCAGCGTCGGCGTCGGCTGGCGCGAGCTTGCCGCGGAGATCGAAGCCGTGCGCGCCCGCAATGGCGCGACCTGCGTGCTTGCGCCTGACTACGGCACCACGGGCTGGCTCGCTTTCTATCTGCCGCGCGGCACCTGCGTGGCCCAGCAGAACCAGCGCATCCGGTGGGTCAACATGGCCGAGCCAGATCCAAAGCTGCTTGCCGGCAAGCTGATCTATGTCGACGAGCTGCGCAGCGACGGCCATCCCGCCGTCCACGAGCTCTTTGCGAAGGTGACGCAAATTGCGCAATTGCAGCGCAAGCGCGGTCCGCTCGTGGTCGAGACCTACGGCATCGATCTGCTCGAAGGCGCCAAGGGCGACGTGCTGGACCGCTCGCCGCCGCCGGAAGCGCGGTAGCTCTTCGTCGGGACGACGGCGGAGCCTTCAGTCGATCATCTCAGCCTTGGTCATGGCCTGGTTCGGCCTGTTCTGGTCGCGCCAGAACCACACGGTCACGATGCCGGAGCGGCCGCGGACCTGCGTGAGCAGGGGGCCCGTCAGAATGCCGTCGGGAGCGCCGTGGAAGTCGGCCGTATCCAGCAGAACATCGCTGAGCGCGAGCCGCGCGTCGTTCTGGACGGCGACCTCCATTAACCGGCTCGCGACGTTGACGGTGTCGCCCGTCGCCGTGATGTGCTGATGGCTTTCGCCGAGGCGGGAGGCGACGATCGGGCCGAAATGCGCGCCGATCTTGAAGTCGAGCTGATCCCTGATCGCAGGGGGCAATGACGCGATCCAGCGTTCGACGCCGCGGTGCAGGTCGATCGCGCATTTCAGCGCGCGTGCGGCGTCGTCGGGCATCGCGCCGGGCAGGCCGAACAGGATCATGGCGCCGTCGCCGAGAAAGCCGCTGATCATGCCGCCGCAATCGACCGCGGCCTTGTCGATCAGCGCGTGAAACGCCTTCAGAATGTCCTGGAGCTCGTCCGGATCGATCCGCTCGCTCAGCGCCGTGAATCCGGAGAGATCGATGAAAACCACGGCCGCGTCCTGCCGGACGGGTTTTGACAGGAAATTCGGATCGCGCGCCAGCCAGTCCTGCACGGCGGGGGCCTGGAATTGCGCGAGCGACCGGCTCTTGGCGGCGAGATATTGCGTGCGGCGGCCTCCCGCCCACAATTGCGCGCCGGCGAAGATCACCACCGGCGGCACTGCTGCGGCGAGCGTGGTCGCGGCATTCAGCCAGACGCCGTGCGTGAACGCGAACAGATTGAGCCCGGCCCAGGCGATCATCACCCCGGCCGCCGCGACGAGGCCGAGCGCGCTGCGCCGCCAGGCGAGCAGGCCCACCAGCAGCATTGGCAACAGGATCGCGATGAGCGCGTCGGCGATGTGGACCTTGCGGTCACGCACGATGCCGTCACCGGCGACGAGATGGGTGATCGCGGTCGAGACCACCTCGACGCCGGGCATCAGGGAATCGAACGGTGTCGGATAGAAGTCACCGCCGCCTGCGACCGAGGCGCCGATCACGACAATCCGGTTCTCGATCGCCGAGCGATTGAGCGTGCCGTCGAAGATGCTCTGCGCGCTGACAGTGCGGATGGTGCGGCGCGGGCCGTAATAGGTGATCGGCAGCGCGAAATCGGTATCGGTCGGCACCGTGCGGTCGCCGAGCAGGAGGTGGTCCGGCGCGATCGTCAGCGGCTTGTCGAGCGCGCGTATCGCGACGCGCAGCGGAAATGACAGCTCGACCTTGTCGCTCGTCCGGAACAGCATCGGCACCGAGAGCGGCGAGCCGGATTGTGCGGTCGCAACGTTGACGACGCCGACCTCGGCGTGGTCGGCGAATGCCGGCAAGGGCAGCAGGAAGCGCTCGGCCTGCGGCAGCACGGCGAGGGGGCCCTGACTGCTGGGTGCCACGGTCTCGCTGGCGGACGGGAAAATCGCCGCAGCGGCGAGGACCATGGGACCGGTAGCCAGCGTATTTGCCAGCGTGGCGTCACCGATCGCAGCGCTGCGGTCGACCAGCAGCAGGTCGATCGCGACGACCTTCGGCTTGAATTGCACTATGGTGTCGACGACACGGGCGAGATCGGCGCGTGGCAGCGGATAGCTGCCGCCGCGCTTGACGACGGTGTCGTCGATCGCGACGATGGTGACGAGATCGGGTGGAGCCTGTACGCCGCGGACCTGCGTCCGCCAATCCGCCAGCGTCGCCTCGAGGCGATCGAGAAAGCGAAGATGACCGTTGGCGTGGCCGGCATAGATGCCCGCGCCCCACAGGGCGGTAAGGGCGAGTGCCATCAGGATCTGAACGCGTCTTTTCATTACGTCGTACTGCAATCTTCTCTGTTGTCAGGGCCTGACTGATCGGGCCGTATCGACCAAGCCTTATTGGCCAAGTCCTATTGGCCAAGTCCTATTGACCGAGTCTTGCCATCAGCGCATCGACGCGCGGCTGGCCCCATGTCTTGACGGTCAACGGACCGGTCGCTTCCACGTCGACCCCTTCACCGGGGGCTAAAACGACGCCGCGTCCGCGGCTCCTGCGGCTGACGCCGACACGGCCGTCGGCGACGAAGACGGAGGTCTTGGCCTCCGTGACATCGACCGCCCATTTCGTGCCGCGCACCGCGGCGATCGCCTGCGGCGTCAGCACCTTGAAGGGGGTGCCGCCGGGCTTCTTGGGGACCTCGACCAGCAGCGCTTTGCTGCTCAACTCCACGGAGTCTATATGTCCGTCGCGGTTGGCGTCGTTAAGTTCAAATCTGGCGCCGCTTTCCGCAACGATCGTGATGCCGTTGTCGCAACGCCAGGTCTGTGTGCCTGCGGTCGATGGTGACGCCGTGCAGCCGGCATTGGCAGCAGGCTGCGCAATCGCAGATCCGATCAACAGAAACGACGATGCCAGAGTGAAAAATCCAGCGCGTGCGATCCCTCTCATGCCAGCCTCCGTTTGCGTGCCCGGCGCAGTTCAAGGCGATGTTGATACGGTACCGTATCGCACGCAGAGGCTGCTGAAAAGTGCCGAGGCAGCAGCTATTTTCTCGGCACGGTCTTTTCCAGACTCGTGCGATCAACTTTCGGTCAGGGTCTTTCTCCTCCCACCGTTCTGACGGCCGTTCTGACGGGGAGAGGCGAAGCACATCGCATCACGCGCGGAGTGACAAAGGCGGCGTCCACCAGCCTGGCGCAACGCTTCGCCGCTATGGTCGGCGGCATCGAAGACCACGAAAGCGACTTGGTTGGATGCGTTTAGAAATGCGGTCGGAGACGTTCGCTGACCGCACCGATCCGGCCGAGAATTATAGTTAACAGATGCGCTTAAGTCCGTAGTTCTGCGGGCTTTTTTCCCAAAATGGGACGACGTTAATGCATTGCCCCACATTCGCCCGAACTTAATCCGCATTTAACTAAAAGTGGCCCTAATGACGCTCCGACCCTCTGCGAGATGCTGTTCCCGGATCGTGACCAGCGGCGCTTCGAAGGGGGATTGAGTGACACCGTTCTGGACGCAAGGCGAATGAGTACGAGTATCGCTGCGCAAGGTATCGCGGCACGGAAGTCCAAAGAATTATCGAGCAATTCTTATCGGAAGCCTTCCCGAAAAATGACCACCCAAAACGCGCTTGGCGCCGCCGTGATCGGCTGCGTCGTGCTTGGTGCCGGCTGGACCGTCTACAGCAATATTTTTGCCGCCAGCGTCTATCCGACCGTCGGCAGCAGCGCCTACGACGAGCCCGTGATCAAGCGGGCGCCCAGGGTCGCACTGCGCGAGGCCGGTGAGGCCGTCAAGGAAGCCTTTGCGCTCTTGCCCGACCGGTTGCAGGTGGCCGCGCCAATCTCGCGCGAGATGTTCAACGATCGCTTTGCCGCCGCTGCGACCCAAGGCGTGACATCGAATGCGGCGAGCGCTGCGCCCGCAACCAAGGTAGCCGAAGCCACGGCGAAGCCGAGCGTGATCGCGAGGGTCGCGGAAGTCCTGAAGTCAGGTCCCGCCAAGATCGCTGACGCTGCGAAGTCCAAGCGCGCCGACGCGCCGGTGCAGCTTGCCTCGGCAGATCCGGCCGAAATCGTGCCGGCGCCGGAGGCGAAGCCAAAATCGTTCGCCGATCGCGCCAAGGCCGCGGTGATGTCGGTTACCGGGCCGCGGCAGTCGATGGTGGAAAAGCTCTGGGGCAAGCGTGAGCCGTCCGGCGGCTTGCTCGCCTATGCCTCGGCTGATGCGAGCGTGACCGCTTCCATCGCGCCGAAGGAGCAGAACCCCATGCTCGGCGGTTCGGCGCCCTATGACCGCTCCACCGCGGTCTACGACATCAGCGCGAAGACGGTGTATCTGCCCGACGGCACCAAGCTCGAGGCACATTCCGGCCTCGGCTCCAATCTCGACGATCCCCGTTCCTCGCGCATCCGCATGCGCGGCGTGACGCCGCCACATATCTACGACCTGAAGCCGCGCGAGGCGCTGTTTCACGGCGTGCCTGCGCTGCGCCTAACCCCGATCGGCGGCGAGAGCGCGATTTACGGCCGCGACGGCCTGCTCGCGCACACCTTCATGCTCGGCCCGAATGGCGACTCCAACGGCTGCGTGTCGTTCAAGGACTACTACGCGTTCCTCGACGCCTATCGTAACAAGGGCATCCGCAGGCTCGCGGTGCTGGCGCGAGTGGAGTGATCTTGGCTCATTCCAGATGATATAAAGGGCCGCTTGTTGCGGCCCTTTTTTGCGCTTCGTTTCAGCCCGGCTGCGGTCGTTATGGAACCCTCACATCTGGCGGCCGTGGCATCCCGTCATGCCGGGCTCGCCGCCACGGTCTTGCGCAGCGCCATCTCGGTTGCGATCGCCTCCCGCACTGCGGGGCGCGCCTGCATGCGCGCGAGATAGCCCGACAAGGACGGCCATTGCGCAATGTCGACGCCTGCCGGACGGAGCAGCAGCAAGGCCCAAATGAGGTGGGCATCCACGACGGTGAATCTGTTACCGACGAGAAATTCGCGGTCCGCAAGATGGGCCGATGGCACCGACAATGTCTGTGTAATCCTTGCCCGCGGCTTGGCGAGCGAGCCGTCGTCCTTGTACCAGAAGGTCGGAAACAGGAACGCCTTGTGGATCTCGGCGCCGATGAAGCTCAGCCATTCCTGCAAGCGGTAGCGCTCGGGATCGCCGAAGCGCGGCGCGAGGCTGGCCTCGGGTTTCAGATCAGCGATGTATTGCAGTACCGCCGCGCTCTCGGTTAGCCGCTCGCCGTTCTCCAGAACCAGGACCGGCACCGCGCCCTTCGGCGACACGCCGAGGAAATCGCTGCCGTCGTCCACGACTGTCTTGGTCCAGATATGGGCGAGGAGATACTGCGCCTCGACGCCGGCCTCGGTCAGCGCGATACGGCTGGCGAGCGAGCAGGCCATCGGAAAGAAATAGAGTTGCAGCATCACGAACGCTCCGTCAGCTTAGCGCTTCGCCGCGCGCAATGATCGCGAAGCGATCCGACAATTCGGCCAACGCGACCTCGTGAATGGTCCTTGCGGCGAGCGTTCCGCCGCGGCCGTCGGGCAGATCGCGCGTGGCGCAGGAATCGGCATCGATCGTCGTGCGAAAGCCGAGGTCGAGCGCAGCCCGGGCGGTCGAGCTGACGCACATATGCGTCATGAAGCCGGCCAGCACGATGTTCTTGCGTCCGCTCGCGGCGAGCTGCGCCTGCAGAGCGGTGCCGGCGAAGGCGTTCGGCAGCTCCTTCTCGATCACGAACTCACCCGCAAGTGGCGCGAGCTCGGCGACGATGGCGCCGCGATCGGCGGCGCGATCGAACAGGCTGCCGGCGCGGCCCTTGTGCGCGATGTGGAAGATCGCGGCGCCCGACTTCCGGGCGCGGGCGAGAAGCTTCGCAGCGACGGCGATTGCGGGCTCGGCGTCTGGCAAAGCGAGGGGGCCGGCGCGGTATTCGTTCTGGATGTCGATCAGCACGAGACAGGACTCGCTGAGTTTGGGCGGATTGAGATCAGCGCCGGACAATTCGAGCAGGGTTTTTGGAGCGGTCATGCTGGTCAGGCCTTCTAAGGGAGTATTGGTGACGCAACATTAGCGCGGCGGTGACCTGCCATTGTGCAGGACTATTGCAGCTTATGGCTGCAGATTTGCAGCCACCGGCCGCACCTGCTAGGCTCGTGCCCATGAACTGGGACGATCTGCGCATCATCGCCGCAGTGAGGGACGAGGGCACCTATGCCGGCGCCAGCGCGCGGCTGCGCATCGACGAGACCACCGTCGGCCGCCGTCTCGCACGCATCCAGCGCGATCTCGGCGTACCGCTGTTCGATGCCGTCGACGGCCTGCGACGGCCGACCCGGCATTGCGAGGCGGTGCTCGAGCATGTCGGTGCGATGGCGGCACACGTCGCCGCGATTGATCGCATCGGTGAGAGTCAGCCCGGCCCGGTCGGCCGCCTGCGCATCGCCTCGACCAATGCGGTCGCCGAGGAGCTGCTGGCGCCGCATGCCTGCGCCTTCCTGCGCGATCACCCCGGCCTCACTCTTCAGTTCCTCACCTCCAGCGGCAACGTCAAATTCTCGCGCTGGCAGGCCGACCTCGCCATCCGCTTGCGGAAGCCGGAGAAGGGCGACTTCACCATCTCCAAGCTCGGCGAGGTCAGACTGTATTTCTTCGAGCCCATCGATTTCGGGGGTGGCGAGCCTGTCGTTTGCGGCTTTCCCGATGAGCTTGACGCCATTCCCGAGGCGCAGTATTTGCGCGCCAGGCGGCTGACAAACGCGCGCTCTGTAACCGACAATGTCCGCATTGTCCGGACTATGATCCAGTCGCACCAAGCCGTCGGCGTGTTGCCCGAACATAGCTGCGGAGGATTGCTCTCCGACCACAGTCTGCGCGCCACGCTGCTGCCCCGGCGCCGCGACGTTTGGCTTTTGGTACAGAACCACCTCAAGCGCGATCCCGCGACGCGGCTCACCATTGAATGGGTGCGCCACTGCTTCAGGGATCTTTCGCGCGACTGATCGACCGCCGCTGAGCGTGAACGCGATCCACACGCCGCGCGACCAAGTTATGAGATTGCGCGCACGCGAAGGTTGCGTAGTCTGGCGACGACCACAGGCTTGATCGGGGCAGGTGCATGACCACTCTCCAGGACACCACTCGCCCGTCGGCGCAATCGCGGGAATGGAAGGCGATCGTCATCCTGATCCTCTTGATCCCGGTGCTGTGGTCGCCGCCGTTCCTGTTTCGCATCTTCCTGTTTCAGCCGTTCAACATCCCGTCAGGCTCGATGAGGCCGACGCTGGTCGTCGGCGACTACGTGTTCGCCGCCAAATATGCCTATGGCTATGGCCGCTATTCCTTTCCTTTCGCGCCGTCATGGATCTCGGGTCGCGTCTTTGCGGCCGAGCCCGAGTTTGGCGATCTGGTGGTGTTCCGGACGCCGAAGGACAATTCGGTCGACTACGTCAAGCGCGTGGTCGGGCTGCCCGGCGACCGCATCCAGATGCGGCAGGGCCAGCTCTTCCTCAATGACCGCCCGGTGACGCGCGTCGCTCTCGCGAGCGCGCCCGGGGGCTCCGCCTGCGGTGTGGATGCCGGCGTCAAGATCAAGCGCTGGCGCGAGACCCTGCCGAACGGCGCGAGCTATATGACATATGACTGCGTCGACGGTTATCTCGACAACACCAGCGTCTTCACGGTGCCATCAGGTCATTTCTTCGCGCTTGGCGACAACCGCGACAACTCCACCGACAGCCGCATGATGTCCGTGATGGGGTTCATCCCGATGGACAATCTCGTCGGCAAGGTGACGCGGATATTCTGGTCGCTCGACGAACACGGCGAGCCGCACATGGAGCGGCTGGGGAAGGTGTGGTGAGGCCTCCCGTCATTCTGGCGGCGTGAAACGATCATTCCCCAAATCGGGATAGGGGGACGCCTCGCGGCGTCGCCCCTCCCACACCACCGTACGTACGGGTCCGTATACGGCGGTTCGGTGGATTATGCGGGTCTCGGAGC
>NZ_JADPJJ010000107.1:0-752 GCF_023073375.1 Bradyrhizobium sp. 197
CGCAATCCTCGGCGAAATGCCTCCAGGGGGCGCCAGTCAACGGTGCCCCAGGCGTCCGGCTGGGCGCGCACGCCCACAGGCAGTGCAGCGGTCGGCTGCAGCCTGGGCGTGGTCCTGGGCGTGGTCTTGACCAAGTTCAGCATCGTCGCCGCCACGATCATCATGAGGATCCCACCAACGCTGAGCGTGATCTGCATCGCGAGCCCTTCCGATACGTCGAGCAGCGCCAGCAGGCTAGCGAGCGTCAGCAGAACGCCGAGGCAAAAGATTGGCAACGAGTGCTTGCCGCAGAGGATGGCGCCGCGCATCGCCGGAGTCGTCAATGCTTGCCGATTGGGCGGCACGAACCACACCGCAACAACCGCAAGAGCCAAGAAATGCAATAGACGCAACGGATCGAGATTGGATTTGTCTAGCGGGTAAGCCAACTTGGTTAGGCCCTGCGGGATTAACGCTTCCAGCGGCTTGATTCTCCAGCTCAACGCGATGACAAGGCTGAAGACCAGATAGAGAGCGGCAGGCACAAGGGCCTTGCGAGACGTTAGCCAGGGGCGCACTCTTTCGCCCTCGATTACCATCCAGGCGCCAAGGACCGCCGGTAGCTGCCAGGCCAGTGGATTGAAAGCCCAGTGGCCGTTCGGCCACGCCGGCATGGACCAGCCGAACATATGCACCAGCGCATAAAGCGCCAGCGAGGCGCCAAGCGTCGCGTTCGGCATTCGGAGCAGCAACCACAGCAAAGGCGCGAAAAA
>NZ_JADPJJ010000084.1:0-751 GCF_023073375.1 Bradyrhizobium sp. 197
CGTTCGAATACATCGTCGGGCCGCTCGCATGTCATTCGATCAATCATTCCGGCATAAATGACGGAAGGGTTGGAAGCCGCCTCATGAACTGAGGTGACGTCGTCCTGTTCGAGCGCCTATTGAACGCCGCACGCACTAAAGGAGTATCGCATCATCGCTCATGTCTGCGGGCTGCCTCGCTCAGACTACAAACCCAATTTTACCCGGCTGGGAACGCGTTTGGAAGAAACTGTTGTTCTTCGCTCGATCTGAGCTTTTGCGTCCAGCACTTTGTCACCGGCTCCTGCGGCGCGCGCCCGGCTGACCTGGTCCGATGTGCTGGCGCCCTTCCCGCGCGTTCCGATCGGCAGACCATTTCCTTCGGCCCGCGCTGCTGGCGAAGAATTGTTTCGAGTGGACAAGGCGCCGCCGACTGGTTGGTCCTCATTGCTCGTGCCCGTCCCGATCGCGCCGATCGGCAGACCATTCTGAGCGTGACCAGCCCCGGCATTTCTTGCGGCCTGGGTGGCGGACCGCGACCGCGCCGGCGCGGCGGGCTGAACGTTCGGATTGTTCGGCTCGGCGTTGATGCCTGGATTTCCGCCGGTGGCAGTATCTTTCGTTCCCATTCCTGGGGGCGCTGATTGACCAGCGTTGCCTGCACCCGTTCCCATTCCAGAAGATGCCGACGGACCAGCGCTGGCGCTACTCGCGCCCGTCCCGGTGCCTGCGCCTGCGGACCCGGCGTTTGCGCCGCCGGCTTGCGCCAGGA
>NZ_JADPJJ010000114.1:0-746 GCF_023073375.1 Bradyrhizobium sp. 197
GTGCCAAGTTGATTCGGCACGGGGGACTTCGATGCGCAAAGGACTGTTCTGGCTCAACGACAAGCAGTGGGCTCAGATAGAGCCGCATCTGCCAACGAACCAGACCGGCCCGGCGCGCCAAGACGATCGACGCATTATCAGCGGTATCATTCACATGCTCCAGTGCGGCGCACGCTGGCGCGATTGCCCGTCCGACTATGGCCCTTACACGACGATCTACAATCGGTTCAATCGCTGGGCTAAGCGCGGACATTGGCAGGCGATCTTTGAAGCGCTCGCCCGCTGCGGCAAGGACCGAGTGGCTTTGTCGATCGACTCCACCTCGATCAAAGCGCATCGCTCGGCGAGCGGCGGAAAAGGGGGGAGTGTGAACAGGCGATCGGCCGCTCGCGCGGTGGGCGGACCACGAAAATCCACGCGCTGAGCGACCCTGATTGCAAACCTTGCGCATTTCATCTCACTCCGGGACAAGCCGCAGACATTGCCGCAGGGCCGGCCCTTTTGAAGCTCGCGCCGCCCATGTCTTCCCTCATTGGGGACAAAGGCTACGATGGCGACGGCTTTCGCGCCGAAATCGTCAATCGCGGCGCGAAACCCGTCATTCCAAACAAATCCAACCGGGTAACCCTCCACAGCTTCAGCAAGCGCCTCTATAAAGGGCGCAATGTTATCGAGCGCTGTTTCTGCCGGCTCAAGGATTTCAGGCGTGTTGCTACTCGCTACGACAAACTTGCCAGAAACTTCTT
>NZ_JADPJJ010000056.1:0-744 GCF_023073375.1 Bradyrhizobium sp. 197
AGGTGCCTGGACCTAGGGGAAGGCCAAGCGTCCTGAGCCTAGGAAAAATCGGCAATTTGTTCTGTTCGCTTTCGGACGGTGGCTATATTGTTCCCTCGGGGAACGGAGTGGCTGCAATGAAAGACATGCAGGCTCAGTTGGAAAAGCTCCGCACGGATGCGGCCGACTGCGCGCTGATCCGGGATCTGGCGACCGATCCAAAGAAGCGCGAACTATTCGCCCGGCTGGCGGAGCACCTGAGCGTGCTCGCCGCCGAGGTCGAGCGTGCGGTTGCGGAGGGTTTGAGCAAGGGATGACCAGAGGCTGGGGGCGGCCTTTCGAAGATCCGATCGAGGTCAACGGCCGCAAGCTGGTGACGCTGCTTGACGCAGGCAACTACGTCGCGGCGCTAGCGAAGAAAGAGCACGCTGCGCCGGAGTGGCAAGCCGCGATGGAGGCGCTGATCTTGATTGCGGAGGGTGGCGGCCCGACCATGTTCGCCCGGATCGGCATCATGCGGGCTCTGAACCGACGCTACGTCGCGGAATTAAACCCGAAGGGCAAAGAGCGGCATTGGGGGCGGCGCAAGCTGAAGAGGGATCAATGACAGAGGCCGCCAACTGAGGCGGCCTTACATGCCTGGGGCCAGGTAGTCGAGAAACCGGAAAAACCCGTAGAGGGTGAGAGCAGTTACAGCCGCGAAAGCGACAATCATCGCCACCCATTCGCGTTTGGAAAATAGATCGAAGTCGAACATGCGAGCCC